>NZ_JBGSXF010000515.1:0-15032 GCF_041751555.1 Persicitalea sp.
CGGATTCAGGCAATTCGACCGGGACACCAGACCGCCGAGAACGCACTGCCTGAACGGGTTTTTCGGACATTGAAGCCGGGCAGCCGGAGCCGAAATGTCTAAGAATCCACCAATACTCAGCCCCCACGCCAACCTGTCAACACATTTTAGTAGCATACGGTATGAAAGAAACAGTGTATTGATTGAAAAAAAATGTAAATAGACTAATCGGTAATAGATACTTTGCGATTATTATCAGAACGATGAATAAAGAGATACTCTAACCCTACACGGATTAAATCACGTAACGGTTTGGAAAGTTCGCTCGTAAAAATCATCCAACCTCAATGGCAGGTGGAGCAATCGTTCCAATGCTATAATTCCTCAATTTAACTCACAAAACCCTATAAATCAAGATTGCCATGGCCAAAAATGTATCGGAACAACTACTGGAAATTCTCGTAAACGAAGGCGTCTCAAAAATATATGGGGTCACGGGCGACGCGCTGAATTTTCTGGTAAAAGCTATCGAAGAGCGCGACGATGTCGATTGGATCGGCTTCAAACATGAGGGTAATGCCTCCTTTGCTGCTTTTGGCGAGAGTGAAACCACGGGCCGACTCGCCGTTTGCGCAGGTACAGTCGGGCCGGGGGCACTGCATTTGGTCAATGGATTGTACAACGCCAAGAAAGAGCGCACCCCCGTGATGGCCATCACGGGGCAGGTTCCCCAGAATAAGCAGGGAACAAATTACTTTCAGGAAGTGGATTTGAAAAAAGTCTTCGACGATATTTGTGATTACCAGGCGATCATCCGCACGCCCGCCGAAGCGCCGATGGTGATTCAGCGGGCCATTCAGATTGCGGTGTCCCGGCGTACCGTCTGTCGCGTGGAGCTCGCCGCTAATATTGCCGAAATGACGGCGGAAAATGAGCAGTATCTGCACCCGATATTCCACTCGGACGCCACGCTCGTGCCGGGCGACGCATCGATTGCGGCAGCGGCGGAGGCCATCAATGAGGCCAAAAACATTGGAATTCTGGCCGGTCATGGTTGCCGGGAAGCCAGGGAAGCCGTGTTGGCACTTTCCAAAAAACTCAACGCTCCCATCACCCATACGTTGAAGGCGTCGGATATCTTCGACCACGACGCCGAAAATGTCGTCGGGCTGACGGGGCTGATTGGTAATCCTTCGGGCTATAACGCCGTGATGAAGTGCGACCTGCTGCTGATGCTGGCTACCGACTTTCCGTACATCGATTTTCTACCCCATGACACCAAAACGATTCAGGTGGATATCCGGGAAGAAAACATCGGTAACCGCACCGGCGTAGACATCGGCGTACACAGCGACATTGGGGCCTTCGTAGCCAAGCTTTTACCGAAAATAGCGCAAAAAACAGATGACGCTTTCCTGCAAAGGCTAACCGATAGCTTCAAAAAATGGAAACAGAACAAGCGGGAGGAAGCATCGCCCAGTCGGGATATCGAGCCGCTGCATCCGCAGATTTTTGCCCAATTTATCAACCAGCACGCTTCCGACGACGCCATATTTACGGTCGAGACGGGGACTTCGGCGATTTGGGCAGCACACCACATTTCTTTTCACTCCGACCGGCGGGTGATCGGCTCGTTCAACCACGGCTCGATGGCCGTCGGCTTACCTTCGGCGATGGGCGCGCAGTTTGCCCATCCAGACCGAGAAGTGTGGGCTATCTCGGGCGATGGGGCTTTCAACATGGCCATGCAGGATTTCATTACTGCCGTCCGATATAAGTTGCCCATCAAAGTACTGGTGTTGAACAATTCACAATTGAGTTTCGTTAAACTCGAAATGGAGGAAGTGGGCCTGGCTCCCGCTCTGGACGCGTTGCACCAGGAAAACGTCAATTTCGCCGATTACGCCCGGTTGTGCGGCGGGGAAGGCATCCGGGTGGAACACGCCAAAGACATCGAGCAAGCCATCATTATGGCTAAGAACAGCACCAAACCGTTCATCATCGACGCTGTGGTGAGCAGCGGCGAACTATCCCTGCCACCCCACATCGGCGTGGAAGAAGCCTGGGGCTTTGGTACTTCTAAATTAAAGGAGGTCGCCCAAATCATTTCCGGTGACGGACAGCAATGGGACAATCTGAAAAAAGAACTTAAATCTTACTTCGATTGAGCAGGGGAGGGCGTGATTAGGCCCGAATCACGCCCTCCTGCTCCATTTGCTGCCTTACTTTCTGCATCGACCTTTCGGCAAAAGCCAAGATGGTACAAGCGGGGTTCGGTCCGAGGGAATTGGGCAAAATCGAGCCGTCCAGTACCAGGAAATTATCGTAGCCAAACACCCTGCCGTAGGTGTCCACCACGCCCGTCGAGCTATCTTCCCCCATCGATACCCCGCCAATGTTGTGAGGGATTTCCACCAGTTTGAGCTTCTCGGCGACCAGATTAGGGATGTAGTAGTTGTACACTTGCCTGGCGAACAAAGCGCCCAAATCGTTGAGGTAGGCAATGTAGTCGGCATTTTTGTCGAAGGGGTAGTCGATTTCCACCTCACCGGAAGCACCTAGCTTGAATTCGCCGACCGCATCGTCCCGGCCCATCATCAGGATCGGCACGGGCCAGGAACGCTCCACTAATTCAAAGACCGGAACGTAATGTCCCAGCCAATTTACCACGCGATCAATCTGCCCGTAGTCCTTGGGCTCGAAATCACCAATCAGACTGTACACAATGGCACTTATTGCCTTGATGGGGGTGGGGTAGCGGCCGCCCTCGATGTAGGCACCCTGCGGACTGCCGTCCCGGTGACGAAAGCGGATGTAGTCGCTGTTGGTCGTGCCCTTATCGGGCGCGATATTCTTTTTGGCCCGTAGCCAGCCAACGAGGTAGGTAAGTACGCCCGCCGCGATTACCTTTTCGTTTTTCAAAAAGCCTCCCGCCACCGCAGTGATTACCCCCGCCCACGAAAGCGCCAGTCCTTTCTTGGGTACCATGAATGTTACATAATCCCCGTTGGTATGGTACCCCTTTCCCAAACGCGGCGATAACTTGGGCAGCGTTTTGTGTACCTCCTTATTTTGCATCAACAACTGCGTACTTCCGACGGTACCCGCGCCGGAAACTAAAATTTTGGTGGTGATGCTGCCGGTTTGATCGCTGTCTTCGCGCGGATTTCGCCAATGTACCCGGTAACCGCCGTCCGGCAGGGGTTCGATTTTGGTCACTTCCGTAAACGGCCTGATCTCTACGCCCAGCCGTTGCGCGAGAAAGAGGTAGTTTTTATCGAGCGTGTTTTTTACGTCGATCTCCCCGCCCAGAATTTTCTGTTCGCTGGGGTCGGAGTAACGCTGGGTGGCACCGTGGGCGTTCGTGAAAGTTTCTCCGGGCGTGCCTCCCTCCGGCGCGTAGGAAATCCCCAACAGAATGTCGCCTTGTTTTTCTACAAGGTCGGGGTACTTGGCGGCGAGTTTTCGCTCGGCTTTTCGGAAAAGTTTGTAGGAAGGCAGTTGATTATAGGGCGCGTAGTCGGGATACTTCATGGCGCCCATCATCTGCTCGCCCCGTTCGTAGTAGGGCCGCATTTCTTCGACCGTGATGCCGCTGGGAAAATCATCGAAAAAAGCCCGGCGTTTCAACGTACCGGCGTACACGTGCGAGCCGCCGCCTACGCCCGCCCCCAGCCACGGGATGATGTGTTCGCCGCGTTTCCTGAAATCATTCATGCCGTAGCGCCCCTTGTCCGGTTGCCAGAACAGGTTCGCATCCGCCTCGAAGTTTTCCCGGCTGATCCAGCCGCCCCTTTCAAGCACCACTACTTTTTTGCCCGCTTCGGCAAAACGAAGTGCGGCGACCGAAGCCCCAAAGCCCGAACCAATGATAAGTACCTCCGTGTCAAGCTTCATCCTTTCTGCGGTCTTTGATTTCTTGTTGTAATTTATTTTTAAAAGACGACCAAACCGGATTGAGCGTCTCGCCGTCCGGGTAAAGGTATTCCGTAATGGAATCGGCGAAAGTACTTGGCGTGTCGTCAATGGGAATCACTTTGAAATGCATGGTGCCGCCGTCCTCACCATCGTTAAAAATCCGCAGTGCCTGCACCTCATTGTGCTGGTCGATGAGTAGTACGGATGCCCCGATGGTTTCGACGGGCTTTCGGGGAATCACCCACCCGCCGGTATTGAATATACGCAGGTTATCTATCTGAGCGTGTGACGTTGCTTTCTCGAAGGGCTTGTGGGTGTGCCCCCAAATGAAGGTGAGCTTGTTCGTCGGGCAGCCTTGTTTTTCAAGAACTTCCAAGCCATAGTTTTGCAGATAATCCATTACTCCTTCCATCGTTTTGTCCGAACAAACCTCTTCTTCGTTGGAGCGTTCGGTGCGCACCGTTTCGGCGATATTTTGAATCAGTGTTTTGGCTAATTGTTCTTCCAACACTTCGATCGGGATGTAGGGAAAATCGACGGAGGCGGCCAGGTTTTTGGCTAATTCATCGATGTGTTTTTCCAATAGCTCCTCGCTGCTGAGCGTTGCCATCAAGGTGCAAAAGTACTCGCCCGCTTCACCGCTTCTGCCCAATTCGCTGTACACGAAATCGATCATACTGCCATTTTGCTCGGAGAGCGCTTCCAGGTCGCTTGGTGGCTTCAATTCGGGGTACAGCGCCTGCATGGCGATGGAGAAGAAACGATACGCAGGCTCCGCAAAATGACCGTGATGAATTAAAATCCCGGATCCGCCGTCGCGCGTCGGGGGAAGCAGCAAATTGGGGTAGTTGATTTTCAAATTCAACTTCATGCCTTCCGGGGCAAAAGCCTGGAAAAAACGACTGGAAAACCCCTCCGCGTAGCCCGATGGGGTGGTATGCCGGAGGGCAGGAAACGCTTCATTTTTCGTACGTTTTTCAAGCGCTTCCTGAAATTTTTCCTCCTGGGCCAACTGCCAAATGTGCTGGTCGTGGTTGCCGGGCAGGTAGGCCACCTGATCGCACACTTTGTGATGATGCGTAAATGCCGCCACGAATTGTTCAAAAACCGCTAAACTCTCCCCGTAAGAGCTGAAAGAAAGACCAAGAATGTCCCCGTTCAGCACCATCATGGGGAAATCCTCCTGATCGAAATCTTTTATCAAATCCGCGAGACATTTACTAAAGCAGGTCACCAGATCGGATTGACCGCCTTCCCTCGACGTAAAAAGGCTGTCAGTCTCCCCCAGATGCAAGTCGGAGAGCACCAGATATTTCAGTTCGTGTTTTTTAGGCATACCGTATCGTTCAGTGCCGTCTGATTGCTGTTCGGGGCGGTTAATAGGATGTTGTATCCTTAGCCATAAGCGCCACAACTACCCCGAACACAACGTGTCCCATCAAGCTTCCAATCGCTAACAATACTTTGCTGCCCTCCGGCGTGGGCATAGAGGGGAACATGGCTCCCATTGCCGCCATGCCTATCTGGGCAATGATAAAGGCAATAATACCAAACACGATTCCTTTGACCGCTGGCGAGGAGATTTTTGTCAACCAGCCACGGATGACGTAAACGTAGAGCAACGCAAATATGATGCCCATCATAAAGTGCATCACCCAGCCCACCGCGATGGGAGCATCCATCGTCTCGGCCAGCATTTTGGGCGGCTCCATTTTGGGCATTCCCATCATGGCCGAGACCATCATTAAAGCGGTCATGGCTATGGTGGCCACGATTCCGGCGATTACACTTTTCAAAAACGAGTTATTCATGAGCAAGAGGTTAAAGTTGGTGAATTTATAAGAATGAAGGCAAATATGGGTTTGAACTACTTGAAGCAAGGTTTTCCGCTACGGCACCCGCCCAGGCTGCTTCCTGGTCTATGTGGGGTAAGTGTGGAGGGTGCTTGTCTATAGTACTTGACTAGTGATCGTTAACTGAGGATTACACTCACTCTTGGGAGGAATTATATCGTCATCCTTTCACAACCGATACAAAAACCCCAAAATATTCTTTAAAAATGAGGTCAAATCTCCTGTTCTGATCGAGTTGGTGGCTTTTTGATTGATTCGGGAAGCCATAGGATAGGTGTACACCTTGTTGAAAAAGTTTTTGTTACGGTGGATGGATGTCATCGATTTTGGCTTTAACTTTTCTGTAAGTTAAGTAGCCACTTATTGCTGTTGATAAACTTATCAGAAAATAAATAAATGCCGGAATATTCGTTCCCCAAATAACCAAGTACAGATTTGCGGCATTGAAGATAACGAGTGCAGTTATAACCGGAATCAGCAGTGATCTGCCCTGTTTTTTGCGCTTATAGATCCAGCCAATAGCCATAAGAAATAGTGGAGTCGCCACAATATGAATGCCTACAAAAAGAGCGGGATTTACCTGGTAGGTGCGACCTAGTTGCAAGTAATAGTCTTTAACGAGTGTCCACCAGTTCATCCGCCCAGAATTTTATAGGTCATTGGAAGCAACGTGTCTGTCGCTGTCGTTAAGGATTCTTTTTTATGGAGCGATATCACTTGATTATTTTTATAAGTTTCACGTAGTACAAAGCTACAATTCTCCCTGCGACGCCCGCACAGGTCGCGTCCCGGTCTATGTGGGGTAGGTGTTGACCTCTTACAACCGATACAAAAACCCCAGAACGTTTTTTAAAAAAGGTGTCAAATCTCCCGTTCTGATCGAGTTGGTGGCTTTTTGATTGATTCGGGAAGCCACAGGATAGGCGTACACCTTGTTGAAAAGGACGTTGGTATTCAGTTTCGCCAGCTGCGCGGTAAACAATTCCTGCACCAGCTCGCCCGCATGCGGGGCAATCATGCTGCCGCCCAGAATAGTACTCTTGCCCAGGAACCACTTCTTCTTACTCACATACAGCACCAGTTTCCCGTAGCGGTAGTCGTCGGTAATGGCGCGGTCGTCGTCTTCAAAGCTTTGGGTGATTGGCTCGAAGTCAACAGAGTCTTTTTTCAGGTCTTTTTCCGAACGCCCGAAGGTCGCTATCTCGGGTTCCGTGAAAGTCACCCAGGAAAGGGTTTCAAAGGTGTGTTTCTTCTTGAAAAAAGGCACGAAGAAATTTCGCATCAATTGCCGTACGTGCTTTTCGGCCCCGTGCGAGAAGTAGTAAAGACCCGTCGAATCGCCTGCTGTGTACACGCGCGAATTAGTAGTTTGAAGATACTCGTCGATGACGATTTTACCTTTTTCAACCTCGATTGCCGCCTTATCCAACCCCAGTCCTTCGATCGTCACAACCCGGCCGATAGCCACCAGGGCGGCATCAAACGATATTTTCTTCTTCGATTTCTTTTCGATGAGCACTTCGGCTTCGTTGGCTCCAGAAAAAGATACCACCTCTGCCTTATGAAGAATTTTGATTCCCTCTTTTTCAAACTGCTTCTCCAGAATTTCGGAAAACTCCGGCAATTCCTTCGAGGACAGCCGATCGCCCCGGTCTACGATAGTCACCTCGGAACCCAGTCGCCGAAACGCCTGCGCCATCTCACAGCCGATGGGCCCTCCGCCAATAACCAGGAGACTATCGGGTAGCTTTTTCAGGTCAAAGAAGAGCGTTTCATTGGTGTAGAGATTGGCATCACCGCTCCCTTTTACATCGAGTTGGCGCGGTTTGGAACCCGTAGCCAAAACAATGCGTCTGGCCGTGTAATCCGTCTCGTTCACGGCAATCGTCTCCTCATCGATAAAACGAGCGCGGCCAATCACGACCTCCAGCCCTTTTTTGCGCAGGTAGTCGGCGTTTTCATGGGCACGGATCACCGCCTGCTGTCCGTGCACGTACTCCATTACTTTTTCGAGGTCGGCTTTTCCTTCCATTTTTGCTCCGAATACTTCGGCCTGCCTTCCGTAAGCAAACTGCCTGGCTACGTGAATAAGCGCCTTGCTGGGAATACAGCCAAAATTAAGACAGTCGCCGCCGACATTGCTGGCGTTCTCCTCAATCAACAGTACCTTGATACCGATGGTGTGAGCCGCCAGAGACATGCCGAGCCCGCCACTTCCGGCCCCGATCACAATCAAATCGTATTTATTTTTCACTCAGAATAGGGTTAAATTGGTGAGAGAGCCGTTGTTTCCTTGCTAAAATCAGATTACGTTGGGTAAGCTACTTGATCAATTTATGCCGTTGGGTATATCCCCCTTCGCCCCGCTACTTTTTAGGTCGATAAGTTTTTCAGCAATTTTGAGGAGATCGGGCTCATTGATTTCTGGAAGCGGGGCCAGGGGATACAGCTGTTGTCCCGGCCGGGCTATAAACGCCCCTCGCCAACCCGCCCAAATCGCTCCGGCGATATCCCATCCGTGGGCCGCAACCATCATGCACTCATTGGGTTGCGCTCCCATTTTCCTGGCGGCCCAATCGTAAACATCCCTATCCGGTTTGTATTTTCCAACATCCTCTATGCTCAACATTTCATCGAAATAATCGGTCAGTCCTGCATTTTTGAATTGCGCCTGCACGCCCTGATTAGAGGAATTGGTCAGAGAAACCAGTTTGTAACCGGCATTTCTGAGTTTTTGCAACGCTTCCTTCACTTCGGGGTGCGGAGGCAGCGAACGCATTGGTTTTAATGCCTCTTTGGCCTCGCTTTCCGTTAATTGTACGTCGTGATTGGCCGCAACCATTCTCAGGGTCGCGGCACCAATTATCCCAAAGTCTCCATATTGGCGACTGGTTGTGGATACCAGCGAATATTGTAGCATCGTGGTAAACCATAATGGTACCAAGTCTTCCCGATCCCCCAGCGCCATTGCTACGCTCTTTTTCAAGTTTTCAAGATCCAATAGCGATTCGTTCACATCAAAAAACAATACGGTTGGTCGTACTGATGGTGCTGATTTAGTCGTTTGCGTTTTCATTGATACTAGTGTTGTTTTTATAGATGGATCGGTGCGGAGTTATTTTAATATAAGCGCACAATATCCGAATATCTGAAAATATTAGAAGGCTTTAGACCGAGGGTTTTCTCTTGATAAAGTTCATTGGGAACGCTGATATCACCCAAATAAAGCTCCCCGATTATGGCCCGGGCCTCTTCTGAAAACAGGCCAATTTTTGGCATCGCCAACGTTAGGGTCGCAGTTGCCTTGACGATGGGATCATATAATTTTCCACTGGTTAAATCTAATCCTGATGGCGTATCGAGCGCAACGACAGGTACATCCCGGGCGTTCGCCCATTGGATCATCGAGGCCGCCGATCCACGTGGATCTCCATGCAGACTGTATCCAATAATCCCGTCGAGAATGGCATCGATCTCACCAACTTCATTGATTTTATCGGCCAGGGCAATCGAAACGCCCATCCGCTCTAAAATTGAGCATTGATGTTTTGGCACCGGTGTGAAATCATCGGCTGCCGAAGTAGTAAATACCTGAACCTTAGCACCCCAATTGTGCAGCCTTCTGGCGGCAACCAGGGCACCGCCACCATTACCCCCGGACCCTGCCATGACCACGATTCGTTTGCCCTCGACATCACCATCAAAAAACCGTTCTTTGAGGAGAATGGCCAAACAACGCCCGGCGTTTTCCATCATCTGTACAAGATCGATGTGGTATTCTTCCATCATCAAACGGTCGACTTCGATCATTTGATCGGTGTCTATCTTATCGTAATCCGTATGGATTTCCTTGATAGTGTTACCCATATACTATGCGTTGTCTGTGAAATCTTTTTTCTGGCCTTTGCTTATTCTAGCTCATATAGTTTGTGTTCACTATACAACTTGATCAATGCGGCGACGGACCATGCCTGCTGTACACAGCCTCGACCCGAATAAGGCGATTTACCGTCAAAAATTTCTGAAATTCCCATGATGCAGTCGGCGTTATAGAAGTGGTTTTTCAAAGGTTCAAGCGCTTTGACGACCGCTTTCCTGGTTTCTTTATTCGAGCCGTTGACATTAAGGTAAGCCTGCCAATAATCCATCAGCAAAAACGGCCAAACCGTTCCCTGATGATAGGCCGTATCTCTATCCCACTGATTGCCCGCGTAGGTACCTTTGAATTCCGGATCGGCCATCTCCAAAGAACGAAGACCGTAATTGGTCAGTAACTTGTCGCTTACCTGCGCTAAGATAGCCTTCTCCTTCTTTTTATTCAACAGAGGAAATGGGAGACTGATCGCGTATATTTGATTGGGGCGGAAGCTTTTGTCAGGATTTTGGGTTGGAACAACTACGTCGTTCAGATACCCCTCGTCGTTCAGGAAATAGTCCTCAAAATTTGACTTAAATCTCTTTCTAATTTCCCCTATTTCCTTGTGTGCTCCGAAATAGCTACTTTCACAAAATTCCTCGTAGATACAAAGTGCATTGTACCATAGCGCATTGATTTCCACCGGGCAGCCTATTCTTGGGGTAACGACGTATCCGTCTACCTTTGCGTCCATCCAGGTCAGTTGCCAACCTTCCTCACCACCCCATAAAAAACCTTCGGGAGTAACGTGAATATCATAGCGGGTTCCTTGTATGTGGGCCAAGAGAATAGCTTCCAGCGCGCTAAGATTTTCTGCGATATAAGCAGCATCCCCAAATTTCTTGTTGTATTCGTACATAGCGATAAACAACCACAGCGTGGCATCGATCGTATTGTACTCCACATCCTGACCGTCTTCGTTGGGAAAGCGATTGGGTAACATTCCCTTATCCAGGTACTTTATAAACGTGGAAAGTATGGACTTGGAAGCGTTTTTATCGCCGGTGGCGATCGTGAGACCGCGCATGGAAATCATCGCGTCGCGACCCCAATCCATAAACCAATGATATCCGGCAATAATAGATTTTGAATTTGTGGATTTCCTATCGATTAGAAACTGATTGCCCGAAACTAGTAAGTCGTTGTAAAACGAGCCCTTTACCTTTTCGTCTCGAAGGCTTTCTATGTGCTTCAATTTTTTCTTTTCCAGGCCGGACGCTGCCTTATCGAGAAAAGATTCTTCCGTGGTAAATACCAGTTTTAAATGCTGACCCTTTTTAAGTTCTGATTTCAGGTAACCTATCCGGTAGTAATCTTCAATGGACTCTTGCCCCCGATATTCTTCCTTTTCAAGTTTGAAGTTTTCGTACCACGCCCGGTCCTCAATAAATTCTCCCTGGGACCAGTCAACGTAGAATGGCATACTGTCGGGGTAAGCATATATTTTGATATGTTTGATCTCTTTTTCGTAATAAAAATCGAAGTCATTCTTTGAAAACGCCGCGTGGAAACTTTTGAATACCAACAGAGGATGTACCTCTATTTCAAAGGGCTTTTTCGATGTATTTTCGTAGAGTAGTACCGTAGTATTATTGTCCGGCACCATAAACAGTTTTTTTCGTAAACTCCATCCCTTCCCACCATACTCCCAGGTTGCCATTGGTAAGCGGTTGAATTCCTTCAGGAATTGTTGGCCCGTGGGATGCACTGCTTCCACGTATTGATTGACCGACAAATCTGAATAGGTATTCTTGAATAAAATTCTCTCCTCGACCTTGGCAACAAGAATCTTTTTGTCCGCAGGAGGGTTGTTCGGAGCCACCAAAAGACCGTGGTACTTTCGGGTGTTGGCGCAAACCACGGAAGAAGAAGCGTAGCCTCCGATGCCGTTGGTTTCCAACCATTCCAGGTTGAGTAAAGCCGTTAAATCTTGGTTTTCAATTTTCATTGGAAAAGTGTTATTTCAAGTGAATAGGTGGCTTAGGATGTTGTACTCACTCTAATTCTTGGATCAGGAATGCGACGCAGCCCGTCCATCCTGTCTGATGACTGGCCCCGACTCCTCGGCCGTTGTCGCCATGAAAGTACTCATTGAATAGCACCAAATCCTTGAAATACTCGTCCTGGTACCGTTTTTTGTGCAATCCATTGACGGGCCTGTCTCCGTTTTTATCCTTGGAGAATATAGCGATCAGACGGTGACGCACATCGTTGCCTATGGTGCCCAGATCCACCTCTCTACCTGACCCGGTCGGACACTCCGCCCCAAAATCATCGCCGTAATATTTATGGTATTCTTTGAGCGTTTCTACGATCAAGAAATTCATGGGAAACCAAATGGGTCCGCGCCAGTTGGAATTGCCCCCGAACAAGCCGGTTTGCGATTCAGCCGGTGCGTATTGGATGCTAAAAGACTCCCCTTTGATTTTGATCGTGTAAGGCTTTTCGTGTACTTTGGAAAGTGCCCGTATGCCATAGTCGCTGAAAAACTCGTCTTCATCGAGCAGGGCTTCAAGCAGCTTTTTCAAACGCTTCTTTGGCACCATGGATAATAAAATATCCTCATCCTCCTTAAAGTCCTCTATGACGACATAGAGGTCGTTTTCGATGCGGTAGTTTCTGAACCACTTCAACCGATCATAAAAATCTTTCAGCTTTTTAAGTTTCTCTTTTTCCAGTACCAGCACCGCGTTCATCGTCATCAAACCCACCAGCGATCTGATCTTGATTGGGATATACTCTTCGCTCGGCAAAGCGAGTATGTCATAGAAAAAGCCTTCTTCTTCGTCCCAGCTTCCCTCCCAATTTTCACCGATGTTGTTCAGCGAGGACGATATGTGGACGAAGTGTTCAAAAAATTTGGTACACATATCCTCGTAGGTCGAGTCTACCATCGCAATCTCCATACCGATCTGCAGCATGTTCAGAGAGAACATAGCCATCCAGGCCGTTCCGTCGGCCTGTTCCAAATGTCCGCCACCCGGAATATCACTACCGCGGTCGAATACGCCGATGTTGTCCAGGCCTAGAAATCCTCCCTCGAAAACATTGTTATCATTGCGGTCTTTGCGATTGACCCACCACGTAAAATTCAATGACAGCTTGGTGAAGACTCTCTTGAGAAAGTCAATATCACCCTTACCCGTCTTTTTCTTGTCGATTTCGTAGACCCGAAAGGCTGCCCATGCCTGCACCGGCGGGTTGACATCCGAGAAGGCCCATTCGTAGGCGGGGACTTGCCCACTGGGAGACATGTACCATTCCCTGAGCAGCAATATCAGCTGGTTCTTGGCGAAAGTGGCATCGACCATGGCCATGGGAACGCAATGGAACGCGGAATCCCAGGCGGCATACCAGGGGTATTCCCACTTGTCCGGCATCGAGATGATGTCCTCGTTATTCAAGGTCATCCAATCACTATTGCGGCCGTCCTTTCTTTCGGGCGGAGGAGCGGGTTGGCCGGGGTCACCGTTCATCCAGCTGTACATATCGATGTTGTAGTACTGTTTTGTCCACAACATGCCGGCCAGCGCCTGGCGTTGTATGCTTGCGAGGTCGTCCGGTGCCTCCTGCGCTATCTGATTATAAAACGCATCGGATTCCTGCAATCTCTCTTTGAATATCTCGTCAAATCCTTTTTCCAACGCATCTTTTCCCAGACTTTTTTTAGAGAGCCTCAGCCGTATCTCCTTTGATTTGCCACTTTCAATGTTCGCCCGATACATGGGTGCAAACTTGGTTCCCTCGTTGACCTCGTCCGTGAGCGAAAAGTCATTGTTGATGATCGCATCGTGGAATAAGTCCTTCACATAAGGGGTTTCATTGGGCTGACCGTACAACTTTTCAGTATTGGTCAAATTCTGTGTAAACAACCATTTGTCGGGTTTTTGGAAGCGTAAGTTGTATTTTCCCAATTTAGGATGCTCCACCACCACGGATCCGTAACTTTTTGTGTCCTCGTTCTTGCTGATGTTGTGCTTTCCTTCCATGCGGCCAAAACTCCAAAGATTGCGCAGCCAAAGGGTAGGAATCAGGGTGATCTCAGCGGCCTCAGGCCCGCGATTGTGCAGCGTCATTTTTATGAGGATATCTTCTTCATCAGCCTTCGCATACTCTGTGTACACATCGAAATACCGGTCTTCGTCAAACACGCCGGTATCCAGAATTTCATATTCCAAATCTTCTACGCCTCTACTCGCATTTGTGCGCAATAAATCATCGTAGGGGTAGGCTTTTTGGGGATACTTGTACAAGTGCTTCATGTAGGAATGCGTGGGCGTATTGTCAAGGTAGTAGTACAATTCCTTGCAATCCTCCCCGTGGTTGCCCTCGCCACCGGCCATACCAAAAAGCCGCTCTTTCAAAATGGGATCGTTGCCGTTCCAGAGTGCGACCGAAAAACAAATGGCGCAATGACTATCCGAGATTCCCGCGATGCCGTCCTCACCCCAACGATACACCCGGCTTCGCGCATGATCATGGGGGAAATAGTCCCAGGCGGTGCCATTGGGACTGTAATCTTCTCTAACCGTCCCCCATTGTCGTTCGCTTAGGTAGGGTCCCCATTCTAACCAATTTTTACCACCGTTGTAATTTTCTTCTAGTCTTTGCGCTTCGTGTGTCTTGTTTTTCATGGTGTCGTCTTTAACCGTTTGTAGAAAATCCAGGAAAGCAGGTCATGACCTCTATAACACCTTGTCAATCAAATGGTCGCCGACCCTCAGCGCTTGGGCCATGATCGTCAGCCCTGGATTGATGGCCGAGCTTGAGGGAAAGAAGCTTCCGTCGATTACGTAGAGGTTATCCACTTCGTGGGCCTTACAGTACGTATCCAAGACCGAAGTAATTGGGTCTGTCCCAAAACGGAGGGTGCCACATTGGTGCGCGGTGCCGGCCAACGGTATTTTCTTTCCAAAGTATAGGTGATTTGGCAAAATGTGGGTTTCGCAATCGACGTTTTCCAGGATCCATTTCAGCTTCTTTTGCAACCTCTGATGTCCTTCCGTATTATTTGGGGTGTAAATAAGTTGGACGTTGCCGTCCTCGGTCAGGATAACTCTATTTTCCGGGTCGGGAAGGTCTTCCGAGGTCATCCAAAAGTCGAGTGCGTGCTCGGCCACGAATTCGAGGGTGAAACCAGGGGCTATTGCGGGAGCATCGGCTTCCACCATGGTCGAATCGGATTTTCCCAGCATTTGAATATGGCCCATGGGATAATCGAAATCGTCGTCGCCCTTCAAATAAAAATCGTTGATGGCAAAGGTCTTACCGAATTTGGCCGTATTTGGCGTTTTGGATAGTGCGAGCATCGCCGAGTTATTGTGCGCCATGTAGTGTCGTCCAATTAAACCGGAGCCATTGGCCAA
>NZ_JBGSXF010000516.1:0-2975 GCF_041751555.1 Persicitalea sp.
GGAGAGAATTTTAATCAATACGGTCAAGTTCTATAACAATAAGAAAGAATTAAGGCAGTATTTATCTTTCGATTTCAAAGATCAGTATAGTGAGAATTTTGATAATGTTATGCAGTTTCAGAATGAGCTTTTTGAGGTGGCGTGAGTAGAGGAATCAACTTTATCTGGAAAAATGCTCTTCCTATGTTGCCATCAATTTCTATTGTAAGGTACAACGAGGGTAGTTTAAGGAATTACTCCTTGCATTGCGTAAACTTGGTGGCGGGGCCGTTACTAGTGCAGGCAATTAAAAATTAATAAAAAGCCACCTCTGGGTGGTGAAAGAATTTCTTAATAACGTTTGTTTTCAACTCCATTTTTTCCAACGCTTCACCGACGGCCTTGGCCAAGGCGTCAATATTCTTGAACACCCGACTCCTGAGCAGGACGTTTTTCAGGTAATTCCACACCTGCTCGGAAGCGTTCAGCTCAGGGGAGTAGGCGGGCTGCCTGACTAGCTTCAATCTGCCCTGCGGCAGGCTTTCCAGGAATTCCCTAACGATCTTGCAGCCGTGAATGCTCGCCCCGTCCCAGATCAGAGTGACCTTCCCCGGTGTCTGGTCAGTCAGCAATTTTAAGAAAGCGACCATGTGCTTGCCTTTGAAACTTTCCTCCTGGCGGGTGTGAACGAAATGCCCCCCCGTGCTGGTTGCCCCGCACACGCCGTAAGTCTGGAATTGCTTGTCCCAGGAATCGATTTCCAGGTCTTCATTTTTCAGCCAGTAGGTTCGCAGGTCTTTCGGGTTGAGCAGGAAAGAGGACTCGTCAGCGTAAAACAGCGTTCTGCCCTCCCTTCTGGCCTCCTCTTTCAGCTCTGGCAGGGTTTCTTCCTTCCACTCCCGCACCGCTTCGGCATCCTGCCTGGGGTCGTGAAGCACCCCTTGCTTTCAGGTGAAGCCGATTTTGGCCAAAATACTGCCCACGCTCGACAGGCTCCGGTAGTGCACGGCGAATTTCTCCTCGATCAGCGCCCGCACACGTGGCCTTGTCCAATGGTCGGTGGCGTAGCCCAAGACCCTGGCCCCTTCGAGCAGATAGGATTTCAACTCGGACAGCTCATCCCCATCGAGTTGACTCTTCGCTCCGGGAGGCGTTTGAATTTCAATGCCGGGTAGGCCTTCTTCTTCGCAGGCGCTCAGCACTTGGCTGACCAGCCCCTGACTACAGGACAAACCCTCAGCAATCGACTTTTGGCTTATTCCCTGTCCTGAAAAGCGAATGATCGAATGGCGGCGGTAATCCCGAATATTGGTACTTTTGTTGAATTCCAGTTCATCTCCCATGTAGTCAACTTACGAAATCTTCCTTTAATTATCAACTGACTGGACTACCGACTGCCCCGTCATATGGTTTACCCCAGTTGTGCGGAGTTTGTAAAACTGCGTACTAAACATAGTGGGCCGTTTTTAACGGCCAGCTCCGTCAAAAGCCACGTTACCCTACTAACACTTCGACAGGCAACCGCAAGGCAACGTGGAGACGCCGAATCATGTCCAGCGTCAATTCTCTTTTCCGGTTCAGGATTTTCGAAACGACCGATTTGTCGCCCAGGTAAGGTTCGAGATCCTTACGGCTCAGGGCGAGTTCCTGCATTCGCACCTCGATGGCTTCGATGGGATCGACATCCGGCAGAGGGTACTTTTCCTCCTCGTACTTCTGCACCAACACCACCAGTAATTTTAATTCATCGGATTCGGGGCTTCCAACGGGTGCGTGGAAAATCTCGTCGATTCTCCCGATAGCCGTTTCGTATTCCTGCTCGGTTTCAATGAGTTTTTGGATAATTTCCATAATTCAGTCGTTCAGATTTATCCTCCTTCAAGAGACATTGACTGCGTCAATGGTATCGTATTCGGCGTGGGTACCAATCCACTTGATCATCATGTTCTTGTACACGAAGCTGATTCTGGCAATGAGACGGTATTTGTTGCCGCCGATATTGAAAATGATGCGGTCGTCTCCAATCCAGTCGGCGCTTGGGTAGTCCTGCCGTACCTCTGCGAAATTAGTCCATTGCGCTTTCGTGGCTTGCTTATACCAAGTCACAAGGACGTTTTCCGCTGACGTATGGGTCTTGCAAAACTCATCTATTTTCTTCTTGCTGATGACGTTCACGAGCGACTCTAAAATGCAAAGATATAGCAATTGTTGACAAATCAGCAACCCCGTTGTGCGGAGTTTGTAAAACTGCGTACTAAACATAGTGGGCCTTTTGTAAAGGCCCCGCCACCAAGTTTACGCCAATGCCAAGAGCCTGCTTCTCAGCCTAATAATTTTACAACTCAATGAGCCTTACGATCACGTCCACCACTTGCTGGTACTTGCTTTGAGAAATACTACCAAGTGTGTAAACGATAAGTTTCTTGTCCGCCGTGAAAAGACGATTTGGCCTGATATTCGAAGTTAATGGAAGGTTCCCAGTTAAAAGGTCGTCATCGTCAAGCGAAACGGCGAAGCCGTTAGTAATATTTTTACTTGTGATTTGGCAAAGCACAATATCTTCTCCCGGCAAATCAGCCAAAACCAGAGCCGGACGGCGCTTAGAAGCTGTTTAAGTTATTTTTTGTGCTAATCTTTTGATGTTTCCTATGATTATAAAAGCGTTTGCGTGTTCGGCCGTCCTCTCATAATCCCTTGAACACCTGCGGTTAGCAAGCGTCCAGCCGATTGTCCGCTCGACCACCCATCGTTTCTGGTGGATGTCCACCTTGCCTTTCCGAGCGATGGGAACCGTGGGTATTTCCACCGAAACACCGTGTTTTTCTGGCATTTCTTGGCTGAAAGTACCCCTGAACGAGCCATCGGCGAAGACCTTCTCGACCTCGTCGAGCAGAGGGTTCTGCCAGGCAAGCCCCTCCCACTTTCGGGCTGCTGTCGTGCCGTCGTGAGAGTTGGCCGCCACCACGAAACTATCCAGCAGCTTACCCATCGTGTCG
>NZ_JBGSXF010000517.1:0-3114 GCF_041751555.1 Persicitalea sp.
AAATCGTTTCTGAAAGCGAAGCGCGTACACCCTGACAAATCAAATCTATGAATTTAGCGTAATTTTAGCGCATGCTGTCTTTCATTGTGAAAACACTCCTTTGCCATCCCGTCACTTAATGCCTCTGTCCCTCCAAAAAAATGAAGATTCGCCCCAAGAAATCCCTCGGTCAACATTTCCTGCGTGATCAGAGCATCGCCCGCCGTATCGTGGATAGTCTGGTGCCGCATCAGGGCTACGAAACGGTACTCGAAATTGGGCCGGGCATGGGCGTTTTGACGCAATATTTACTCCAAAACGAAAGCTACGAAACCCACGTCATCGAAATCGACCGCGACTCGGTGCCGTACCTTAAAGAACACTACCCTGCCCTCGCGCCGCGCGTGATCGAGGGCGACTTCCTGCGTTGGCGTCTCGACCGACTCACGGATCAAAAAGTCGCCATTATCGGAAATCTCCCCTACAATATTTCTTCCCAGATTTTTTTTCGCGTCATGGAACAGCGCGATCAGGTGCCGGAAATTGTCTGTATGCTGCAAAAAGAAGTAGCTCAGCGGCTGGCTTCCCCACCCGGCAACAAGGCATACGGAATCTTGAGCGTGTACTTACAAGCATTCTACGACATAGAGTATCTGTTCAGCGTCCCACCCGAGGCCTTCAACCCGCCGCCGAAGGTAAATTCGGGCGTAATTCGGTTGCTGCGCAACGAGACGATGCAGTTGGCCTGCGACGAAACTCTGTTTTTCCGGGTCATCAAAACGGGCTTCAATCAGCGGCGCAAAACCCTTCGCAACGCCCTAAAACCACTGGGTGTGGAGTTGGATTCGCCCTACCTCGACCAACGCGCCGAGCAGCTGAGCGTAGAAGATTTCGTAGCACTGACGCTTTTGGTGCAGGAAGCGATGGATTAAAGGCCTAATTCCCTGATCTCAAAATCAAGAGAAAGCTCCTTCATACACTTGAAATGACCTTTCGGACACTTCGCGTAGCCAATTTTAGAGCAGGGACGGCACGATAAATCGTTATTTTCCAGAATCACGTGCGGTGTTTGGTAGGGATACATCCCGAACAGCGGCGTGGTGTTGCCCCAAATCGAATATACTTTCTTTTTGAAAGCTGCTGCCACGTGCATGAGACCCGTATCGTGCGCAAAAACGAATGCCGACTGCCGTACCAGGGAGGCCGATTGATTAAGATTGCATTTGCCGCAAGCGTTGAAAACCAGCGCATCACCCAGCGCCAGCCGTGCTTCCTCACCCGCCTCGAAATCTTCTTTACCGCCCAGAAGAATCGTCGGGTAGTTTATTTTTCGGCAAAGTTCAATCATCCGTGCCACTGGTAGTCGCTTGGTGGCATGCTGGCCCCCGATGGCGTAGGCCACGAACCCCGCGCGGTGCGTGGTCGGTAGCCAGTCGCGCTCCACCTCGTCGCGGTAGGGAATGAAGTAGTCGAGTCCCTCGTCGTCGTTAGTCACGCCCAACGGCGCCACCGTCACCATGTAGCGATCCACGATATGCACGAGCGGCATGACGTTAAATTTCAGGTTCGTCAGCAACCATTTTTGGGTGTTCAACTTAGGAAAACTATACGAGCGAGCACTGAGCGCGAGCTTGATTCGGAGAGTCCGCAAATTGGTGTGCAGATCAATAATGTAGTCAAATTTCTCACCCCGTAATTCGGGCAAAAGGGCTTTCAGGTTGTTGTCCAGGTACCAGGCGCGGTCGATGTACGGGTTTTCTTCCAACAGAATGCGATACTGGATTTTAGTGAAGTAATGCACCTCCGCGCCAGGGTACTGCTGCTTCAGACACCGCACGACGGGCGTCGTCAGCACGATGTCGCCAATGGACGAGAAGCGCAGGATCAGGAACTTGACAGACTTGTTATTCACGACCTTAGGCAAAATTCAGTTTCTATACAACTTAGTTCATGGCAAAAATAAAAGGAAATCAGGCAGCGTTGGATGATTGTTGGAGTTGTTTGGCAAGATTGCTAACTTCACTCCCAAATTAGCCCTCCCAGCCATGATCGAAGAAATCCTGGATATAAAGAACGATCGCCGCCTCAGCGTATTCCTCTACCGCGCAGGCTTCGGGTGCTGGCTGTTGTACCTCGCCCTGGGCGCTCCGGCCTTGCGTACCTACTACCATTACCGCAAGGATGTGGGCGTTTGTTGCATTCTACTAATGGTTATTGGCTTCTCGGCCTCAATGGTGTACGAGTATTTTCATAACCGCCCACGCTACGAACAGAAGAAAAAGTGGCTGGCCATCAGTTATTTGTTTTTGGCGGGAGCAGATTATTTTCTGGAATTCAAAGAGAAGGGGATTCTCCTCGATTGGACGCTGGTGTTGCGGTGGCTTTCGTGAAAAGGGTATATTGCTTGTAAATACAGGCCTCAAAATTTAGGTTGTACCTTTCCATATTTGGAAATATTAAATGAAATTTCGAAATGACAGTAAATGCACTCAAAAAATACAAAACTTTTTCTTACGACAAAGATGGCAACCCCGTAGCGGTAAAACTCGATCTCACAAACAAAGTAATGAGAGAATTCTTTGAATCCATGATGGAGGACTTCGAGGACACTTTGGATGCAATAGCACGAGATGATGAGGACACGGTATCCTGGGAAGAGGTACAGGCGAATTTAAAAGCTAAATGGAGCAGGGAATGAGCTTCAAAATCGCATTCAAAAAATCTGCTGAGAAAGAATTGAGCAAACTTCCAGCCCACATTGGTAAAAGGGTAAATTTAGCGATAAAGCAGTTATCGGAAAATCCTCGCCCACTCGGATACAGTCAGCTCAACGAGTTCTACATGCCATCTGTTAAATCCAAGGTTCTTTACAGAATTAGAATTGGCGATTACCGGGTAGTTTATTCTATCGAGGACGAAATCGTGACCGTCACAATTGTCAAAATAGACCACCGAAGAAAAGTTTATAAAAATCGCGGATAACTACTCCGAATCTTCCCCCCCCAAATACGCCGCATAATCCCCCGGCGTATCTAAATCTATTACTCCCTGCTCGAAATCCACAAACGCTACATCTTTCAGATTCTTTTTTAGTAGCGGTTTGGCCCCCTGGTCGCCTTTGATTTGGGTGAGTTC
>NZ_JBGSXF010000518.1:0-11929 GCF_041751555.1 Persicitalea sp.
AAACGGTCGTAGGCCGCCATGATCGCGTCCTTGCGGCTCTTGCCCTGTTTCAAAGCCGCCTTTTCGGCTTCCACCATTTTGGTGAGCGTTTGCAGCAGGTCCTTTTGCACAAAAAGCTCCCCTGCTTCGGGCGCCTCCCTTTTCTCGCCGGGATGCGTCAGGAAAACCTTCTTACTGTAAGGCCACTGCTTGATCTGCTCCTTACCGCGCTCGATGCTGTTAGCCGTTTGGGCGTCGATGGGGTAGCCCGCCGCCATTTCCATCGCGGGAGCCAGTACCTGTTCCAGGCTCAGCTTGCCGTAGTTTGCGAGCATGTGTAGTAAGCCGCCGGGCGCTTGCCGGGCGTGGTCGCCGCCAGCGGGCCGTACTCGGGCGGAAAGTTGTAGCCTTTGCTCTTGAAAAAATCCACCGTCGCTCCCGTCGGTGCCACACCCATGGCGTTGATGGAAATTACCTTTTTGGTTTTGGGATTGTAGATCAGAGCCTGAGTTTCGCCGCCCCAACTCAGCACGTCCCACATAGTGCAGGTAGCGGCCAGCATGGCGCAGGCGGCGTCTACGGCGTTGCCACCTTTTTGGAAAGTCGCGGCCCCGGCGGTGGCGGCCAGCGGCTTGCCCGTGATGGCCATCCAGTGCTTTCCGTGGAGCGGGGGTTTTTGGGTTTGCTGGGCGGTTGTTGTGAAGGAGCAAAGGCACAGTGGCACAAAGACACAAAGTGTGGCTATGAAGCGGAGTAAGGCGGAGAGTTGTTTCATGGGATCGGGCTTTTGGGTAAAAATGGGTTTTAGCTTATTGGTAAAATTACTTTCTTTTTTTGGTTTGGAGACAACTCTATGGATAGCAAGGTTTCCACACATCCTGAGTATAAGGTAGAAAAGCCCGAGAACATTCCGTAACGATAGTGCCTCCAAGATTTTAACCGTTTTTTTGAACAAACGAACTCTTATTTTACGGAAGCAGTCACTGACATTGCCCAACTCGACCCCGACGGCACTTGTTCCTACGCCGACTACCCCAAATGGCGCAATCGGTGATTTTATCCGAATTAGCGATCGATTTGGGGTAGTTGTTTGCCCGAAATTTTTTGACAGAGCCGCCTAGTGGTTTAATATCCATGATGGCGGGGTGCTCCGAGGCGGCAACCCGCGCTGTTCAAAGTCTATGAGTAGGTAGCTCACAAAACTACTTTTCTCCTAAACTCCCAAAAATGGAAATGGTCAACGACATGATTGTCTGGTTTATGAAGCGGCGACTACCGCGCATACAGGAATTCATGGCGCGCCCCGTCGAGACGCAGGAGCGGATTTTCCAGGAACTGATCGCTACCGCCCGCTACACCGAGTGGGGGATGCGCTACAATTATAGCCAGATCAAAACGGTGCAGGAATTTCGGGAGCAAGTACCTGTTTCGACTTACGAAACATTGTTTCCTTACATCGAACGGGTACTGAAAGGCGAGCCAAACGTGCTGTGGCCGTCGCCGGTAGAACATTTTTCAAAGTCGTCTGGTACGACCAACGCTCGCAGTAAATACATCCCTGTCACCCCCGAGTCGTTGGAAGAATGCCATTACATGGGCGGCAAGGACATGATGACGCTACTCGTGGCCAACAAGCCCGACACCAATGTTTTTAGCGGCAAAGGGTTATCTATTGGCGGTACCATTGGGCCGAATCCCTACAACCCACTTACGCAGGCGGGCGATGTATCGGGGGTAATCATGCAAAACCTGCCCGCCTGGGGACAACTCATTCGAACGCCGCCGTTAGAAGTAGCCCTCCTCGATAATTGGGAAGAAAAATTGGCAAAGATGGCCGAAATCTGCTCCCAGGAAAATGTAACGAGCATTTTGGGCGTCCCTACCTGGACTATTTTACTGCTCGATCGCATTATGGAGGAGCAAGGCGCAAAGTCAATGCTGGAAGTGTGGCCCGATTTCGAAGTCTTTGTCCACGGAGCGGTGGCGTTTCATCCGTATCGTGAGCTTTTTACCAAAAAGTATTTTCCTTCATCGACGCCTTACTACCTCGAAACATACAATGCTTCCGAGGGCTTCATCGGCTTGCAGGACGATTTGGGCAAGCCCGGCGAGATGCTGCTGATGCTGGACTACGGCATTTTCTATGAATTCATGCCGTTGGAGGAGTTGGACAACGATCATCCACGCACCCTGACGCTCGACGAAGTAGAGCTCGACAAAAGCTACGCCCTCATCATGTCCACCAACAGCGGACTGTGGCGCTACCAAATTGGCGACACCATCAAGTTCACGTCGAAGTACCCTTTCCATCTCAAAATCAGCGGCCGCACCAAGCACTTTATCAATGCTTTCGGCGAAGAGTTAGTCGTGGAAAACGCCGAGGCCGCCATCACCGAAGCCAGTGCTCAGACTGGTGCCGTAGTCAGCGACTTCACTGCTGGGCCTGTATATATGGGCGATGGCTCCAAGGGGCGGCATGAGTGGATCATCGAATTTTCGCAGGAACCTGGTGACCGTAGGAAGTTTCTTGACTTGCTGGATAAAACCTTACGGCGTGTCAACTCCGATTATGACGCCAAGCGCTTTCAAGACATGGCTTTACTCATACCACTGGTGCACGTCGCACCACCGGGAACCTTCTACGCCTGGATGAGGCGACGAGATAAGTTAGGCGGTCAGCACAAAGTACCCCGACTGAGCAACAGTCGAGTGTATTTGGAAGAGATTTTGGAGATCATTGGGCAGGAGGGTTAGTGGAAAATCACTAATTTTGCGCGATAATTAAGCCGCTAACCTATTTTGCGCATGACCCATTCCGAGTTTCTGGACGCCTTGGTGTGTCCCACCACCCATACTACCCTCGCTGTTGCTGAGGATCGCAAAAGTCTTACCAGCCAGGATGGTGTGACCTACGAAGTGGGCGATACGGGAATCGTCAATATGCTCTATCCCAAAGAACTTCTGCCAGAAGATGCGCATGAGCAGTACCTCTACGACCAGGCTTACCTGCGTTACGATAAGGGCGTTTCCTGGGTGTTTGAGACGCTTAATCATTCCGACGAAGCCGCGACTCGCCTGTTTATGATTAGCCTGATGGACTTGAAACCCGGCATGATGGCCCTGGAAGTAGGCGCTGGCACTGGTAAGGACTCGGCCTTAATTCTTGAAAAAGTGAAACCCGGCGGCACGGCGGTTCTGTCCGATTTGTCGCCCAACATGCTTAAGCTGGCGCAGGACAAGCTGGACACCGCCGAGGTGAACGTACATTACTTCCTGGGCAACGGCTCGTACCTGCCGTTCAAGGACGACACTTTCGATGCCGTTTTTCACTTTGGGGGAATTAACACTTTTTCCGAACGAAAAAAAGCCTTCGACGAACTCACCCGCGTGGTGCGTCCCGGCGGCAAAGTGGTGGTCGGCGACGAAAGCATTGCGCCTTGGATGCGCAGCCAGCCCACCTACCAAACCCTGCTGAAAGCCAATCCGTTGTTCCGGGCTGAAGTACCTCTGGAAGATGTCCCCGCCAACGTAGAGAACTTCAAACTACACTGGATTTTTGGCAACGCCTTCTACGTCATGGAGTACACTGTGGCGGCCAAAGCTCCCGAAATCGACATCGACTTGCCCATTCCCGGCAAGGATTTTGTAGATAACTGGCGGCTGCGGGCGGAGAAAGATAATTAGTGAATGTGGAATGTCGGAGTGAGTGAATGTCGGAATATAGGTATTCCGACATTCACTCATTCAAAATTCAAAATTGACCCATGTGGCAAAAGAAAGGAGTAGTTTATAAACCTGACGGTACGCTGGCGCACAGTATTTCGCACGCGCAGGTGCCGTTTGCCTACAAGCACGAGGATTTTTTGCGGATTTACTTCTCTTCGCGCGACGCGCAGGGACAGTCGCGGCCTACGTTCATCGACGTGGATTATGACGATCCGTCGAAGATTCTATATATCCATGACAAGCCGATTTTGGAATTGGGCGGGCCGGGTGAGTACGATGAGACGGGTTCCATGCCTGCCTGGTTCGTGAACCGTCCCAATGGCGATATTTGGTTGTACTATACGGGCTGGAACCGTACCTGGAATTCGTATCGCCTGTCGATGGGCTTGTCAGTGAGCCAAGATGGTGGTCTGACTTTCGAAAAAATGTTTGCCGGGCCGATTATGGATCGCAGCATTCAAAATCCGATTTGGGCAGCGCAGCCTTCGGTGCTGATAGACGAGGATGGTACCTGGCGGATGTGGTACATTTCTGCCCATAAGTGCGAGTATATCCACGGCTACCCCGAGCCTTTTTATCGCTGCCAATCGGCAACTTCCAAAGATGGTATCCATTGGGACATCAGCGATGTGCCGACACTGGAATTCGACGATTTTCTTCACGGAGTGGGCCGTCCGAGCGTATTCAAGGAAGACGGCCTCTACAAAATGTACTACTCTTACCGCCACACCCGCGACTACCGCACCGACCGGAACCAAAGCTATCGACTAGGCTACGCCGAGTCGAGGGACGGGACGCATTGGGAGAGGAAGGACGATTTGGTCGGAATCGCCAAGTCGGAAAATCCTGAGGATTTCGACTATCAGATGATTAACTACGCCCACCGCTATGAACACAATGGAAAGAAATATCTGCTTTATAACGGCAACGGTTTCGGCGCAGCGGGTTTTGCGTATGCAGTTTGGGAAGACTAAATTAGTTGACAGTTGACAGAAAAGATTTCACATTTCAACGATTACACGCTTTAACAATTCAACATCTAAAATGCCGTTCGCTCAACACAAAGCAAGAACTGACGGAGGGAATTCGTTCGGGCGGGAAATGAGGGTAAATAAGGGCAATTCATATACACACAATATCATGACAACAGAGAGAGAACAATTAAATAAAGTTGGCTACGTGCTGCTGCGCGGATTTTTGGATAAAAATACCGTTTCAGAAATTTATCGGGAAGCACGGGAAATATTTTCCGTGCAGATCAAACGTATAACGGGCCGGACGGTGGACATCGATGACCGCGACGCTTTCGAAAATGCCATGTTCGAGTTTTTCGAGAAAGACTTCGATGCGTTCGTCAACACGGGAAAAACAGTGCAGCATACATTCAGCTTGCATCGGCTGGCTTTGAGTGAAAAGATTGAAAACGCTTTGAAAGACCTGGGACTTGAAAAACCCGTCATCGGGGCGCGCCCGGCTATGCAGTTCAACAGCCGCTTCCTATCGAAAGGCGGTAGTAAGCACTGGAAACTCGATGCGCATCAGGACTGGCGCACCGGTCAGGGGTCGCTCGACAGTACCGTGATCTGGTTTCCAATGGTGGACGCCGGCGCTGACATCGGAGCGTTGCAGGTAATTCCCGGTAGCCACACGGCTGGTCTTATGGAAGCAAGTACCTCCGGTTACCAGGGCGGCATCACTGCGGCTCTGAAGGTTGAGGATTTTGTGCAAACAGAATTCCAGGTGGGCGACATGCTCGTATTCTCATCGTTTCTGGTGCACCAATCGGGCAACAACGTGACGAACAACATTCGATGGTCGGTGCAACTACGCTACAACAACCTCGCTGAATCAACCTTCATTGAGCGGGGTTATCCGATGGCCTACCTCTACAAGCCCGAACCCGACTTGGTTACCCCCAATTTCCCGTCAGTTGAGCAGCTTAAGGAGGTTTACAAGTAGATATGAATTACAAGGAAGTGGTCGATCAATCATTTACCGATTCACAATTGAAAGTAAGCGTAACCATCCTCACCTACAATCAGGCCGCCTTTATTGGGCAGGCTATCGAGAGTGCGCTCAATCAGGAAACTGATTTTGCGTACGAAATCTTGGTAGGCGACGATTTTTCGACCGACGGGACGCGAGAGGTTATCCTGGACTACCAGAAACGCTTTCCCGACAAGGTAAAGCCCGTTCTGCACAAAAAGAATTTAGGCCAGAATGGGCTTTTCAATACTATTGAAACCCTGAAACTAGCACAGGGAAAGTACATTGCCCCGCTCGACGGCGACGACTATTGGACGAGTTCCGATAAGCTTCAGAAGCAAGTGGATTTCATGGAAAGCCATCCCGATTTTTCGGCTTGCTTCCACAATGCCCTTATTACCTACGAAGATGGTTCGCCCGCGCAGGAAGTGAATGCCGCTGACCAGAAGAGGGTCATCGGTATGGACGACCTAATTGGTGAAGACGAGGTCTGGTTTATGGCGACCTCGGCGGTGTTGTTCAAGAATGGTTTGATGCATTATCCCGAGTGGTTCCTCAAATCGACGAGCGGCGATATTCCACGGTATGTGATTTTGGCTAAATACGGCCCGATCGGCTACGTACCGGGGACGATGTCGGTGTACCGCAAAAACAAGGCAGGCGCTAGTTTCAAAGATCATTACCGCGACGCGCGCTTCCTGCGCAATCGCATCATGATGTATGAAGGCATCAACGAAGAGACAGACTACAGCTACGATGCTTCGTTACGCCTGAACATCGCCCGCTATCACCGGATGATGCTCGACGCCCGGCAATATTCCCGGAGCTATTTCCGGCGGTTTGCCTTAGCAGTGAAATATCTACGATATCGACTACCTAACCCACTCGAAACGAAGGAAATCACCCGCGACTACCTGATGCCCAAGTGGATCATGCGGGTGTACAGTTTTTTCGCGCTGCTGCCACACCGATTCCGCGAGACATCATGACGAAGGTATCGGTCTGTGTACCTACCTACCAGCACGAAGCCTACATCGCGCAGATGCTGGACGGAGCACTGGCGCAACAAACCAACTTCCCCTACGAAATCGTCATCGGCGATGATGCTTCTACCGACCGCGCCCCGACTATTATCCGAGACTACGCTGAAAAGTACCCGGACAAAATAAGGGCTTATCTGCACCCCGAAAATCTTGGTCCGAAAAAACCCCGCGAGTTTGGGGGCCGCAACAACGTTTTGTTTTTATTAAAAGCATGCCGAGGTGAGTACGTTGCCCTTTGCGAAGGCGACGACTACTGGACTGACCCGTACAAATTGCAAAAGCAGGTCGATTTCTTAGACACTCACCCTGATTTCGCGATTTGCCACCACAACGTCCGTGTGACCTACGAGGACGGATCACCCGAACATCTGTTCAATGCTTCCGACCAGAAAACCGTTTCAACCATTGATGATTTACTGGCTGACCGTTGGTTCTTCGCTACGGCCAGTCTGCTTTATCGAAACTACTTTCTGACCGAGGACTTTGCCGACTGGCATGCCAAGGCAGCGGCCGGAGATTGGGCGTTGGTACTTCAGCTTGCTGCGCGGGGCAACATCGGCTACCTGCCCGATGTCATGGGCGTCTATAGAAAGCATCGGGGTGGACTGAGCAACATTCATGCGCCAACTAACGCGTGGTTCGTGCAGAACAGGCGAGAAATGTTCGAGAATGTGCGGGTGTGGTTGGCAAAAAGAAAGAGTAAAGGGGCCAGTTAGGCCACTTCGCGGTAAGGAACTGCCTTCACCAACCGGATATTATTTAGTTCTGGTATCGTACGCACGTTTTCGGGAGGTACGACACCACGTCGAATCCAATTGGTTAGTGTATTGATGCTGTTTAACTTGTATCGTTTTACGTATTCCTTTAAAGTTACCCATTCGTCGAAGTCGATCACTTCGCCTCGCAATAACAATAGGTCTACCGCTTCCTGCTGCGCAGCTTTAGATTCAGCCAACGCTTTTCTGATTTCTTCTTTCAGATTTTCCATAAGTCGCACAGATTAAGAAGAAGGCTAATTCGCGTTTGCTGTAATTAAAGCCCTCTTTTCAGTTTTTCGATTATCAGTTCATTGGTTAAGATTTGATCTAGAAACTCGTTGATTTCAGATTCAGTCATACGCTCCGAAGCGAAATCCAGTATCTTTTTCAATTGGACATTTGACCGTTCGAGACGTGCAATGGCCAATTCAACTTGTTTCTTTTGGTTATCCACTTGCTACCAATTCTGACAGGACAAAGATAGGAAATGTTCATCGAGTGAACACTAGCTGAATTTGCTTTTTTGTTTTTTCGGCTATCTCGATTTCTCCTCCTGCTCCGGCACCCTGACCTCATAACTGGAATTGGCGGGTACCCGCAGGCGGTAATCACTTGTGTTGTTGAACCAGGGATTGAGTCGTCTCAACTCCCGATACGTAGTATTGTTGGCCTTGGCAAATGCCACCAAATCCGTATCGCTATCTATCGTCACCATCTTGAACCGAAGAGGGCGGTACTGGTCCTCGGGACGAAAGAAGTAGCCGTAGGCTTCCGGGTTTTCCAGAACGAGCTTGAAGGAAAGGATGCGGTAGAAGTAGCGGGCAGTTTCCGGGTTGAGATACAAATCCCAAAAATTGTCCGTCTGCTGGTACTTCATGACGTTCTGCGTTCCCGTCAGCCCTTTGTTGTAGGAAGTTGCCACGAGTGGCCAGTTCTTCAGGCGGGCGTAGGACCATTTCAGATAACGGGCAGCGGCTTCGGTGGCTAGTTTAGGGTCGCGGCGCATGTCTACGTCGGCGTCGATGTGCAGACCATAGTCGCGACCCGTGAGTGGCATAAACTGCCACATGCCCACTGCTCCGGCGGGCGACTGAGCTGTGTTCTCGAATTCGCTTTCGGCCACGGCCAGGTAAATGAAGTCGATTGGGACGCTGTTCTCGCGCAGTGTCTTTTCGATCAAAGGCCGCCAACGCTCAATATTTCTCATGATATAAAAGGTGCGTGAATGGCCAAAGGTATTCACTACAAGCTCGCGTTCGAGACCTTCGCGTACGTCGTCGCGGTCTAACGGGACGCGTTCGCCCGCGAAAGTTAGCGTGTCGGGCAGCGGCGGAAGCATGACATGCTGAGGTACGTCGGTGGGGTAGATGGCTGTTCGCTCAGCGAAGGGTAGTCGCTCTTCTTCGAGCGTGGGCAGGGTGGCGTCTTGAGAACGGCAGCCGTAGCAAAATAGTAAATCAAAAATGAGAGCAAGCGGACAAGCAATGGAACGGAAAGACATCTTGAAAATAATGGTGTAATTGAAAACGGGTACTTGACAAATGTACGCCTAATCAAGCTTCCTCCACCAAGTCCAGCACCTTGCTGGTGTATTTCCTTACTTCCCGACAAAGCGCCGGACTATCGCCCAACGATTGTCCATAGGAAGGAATCATTTCGCGCAGCTTCTGCTGCCAGGCATCGGTGCGGAGCCGCTCGGAGAAACACCGTTCCAGTAAACTGAGCATAATTGACACCGCCGTGGACGCTCCCGGCGATGCACCCAACAGGGCTGCCAAGCTACCGTCGGCGGCACTAACTACCTCGGTACCAAATTCCAGGATACCGCCTTCGTCGTCGTCGTGCTTGATGACCTGTACCCGCTGCCCGGCTATTTCGATTTCCCAGTCGCTGGGGTGGGCTTTGAGGTAGTATTTTTCCAAAGCGTCCAGCCGTTCATCGGGCGACTGCCTGACTTGCTCGATGAGGTACTTGGTCAAGGGAATGTTGTGCAGCCCCGCCGCGATCATGGGGCGGATATTTCGAAGATTGACGGACAAGGGCAAATCTAGGAACGAGCCTTTTTTCAAAAACTTAGTGGAAAAACCTGCGTAAGGGCCGAACAACAATTCTTGCTTGCCCTTGATCATCCGGCTGTCGAGGTGCGGAACCGACATGGGCGGCGAACCGACCTCCGCTTTTCCGTAAACCTTAGCGTGATGTCGCGCAATGACATCAGGATTGGTGCAACGCAACCACTGCCCGCTCACCGGGAAACCTCCGTAGCCACGCCCTTCCGGTAGACCGGATTTCAGTAGCAGTGGCAGCGAGCCGCCACCCGCACCGATAAAAACGAACTTGGCGTGAATCTCCCGTCGCTTGCGCGTGTCGAGGTCGCGGACGCTTACCTGCCAGTTACCATCTTTTTCTTCCCGGTTTGACGTCCGACGGTTCGCCACCCGATCCAGATCATATACCTCCTGATTAAAGTGCAACGTGACGCCGTCCATCTCTTTCAAACAGTGAAACATGGCTCGAGTCAGGGCACCAAAATTCACATCGGTGCCGAGGGGCATGAAAGTCGCAGCTACTTTTTGGGCCGGGTCGCGGCCATCCATAATCAGCGGCATCCAGTCGGCGAGTTGCTGGCGGTCTTCGGAATACTGCATTCCCTCAAACAGAACGGACTGCTGCATGGCCTCGTAGCGCTTTTTCAAAAAATCGACATTGTCCTCGCCCCACACGAAGCCTATGTGCGGAATGGAGCGGATGAAGGTATTGGGCAATTCCACGAACTCATGCCGGGTAAGAAATGCCCAGAACTGCCGCGACTGCTCGAAGGACTCCGCGATCTTAATGGCTTTGGAAATGTCCACCGAACCATCGGGGCGCTGCGGTGTATAGTTGAGTTCACAAAACGCCGAGTGGCCCGTCCCGGCGTTGTTCCAGGCGTCGGAACTTTCGGCGGCGGCGTGATCAAGACGCTCGATAATCTCTATGGTAAGGCTGGGGTCGAGTTCTTTGAGCAGCATCCCCAGGGTGGCGCTCATAATGCCCGCTCCGATCAGGACTATGTCTGGGTTTTCGGAGTTAAATTTATTAGGCATGTGCGGTTTTATTTTACGAGAAAGTACGTTTAAAAAGCCCGCAAACGGACGCTTACGGGCTTTTTAGCTAGGACATATGCTATAAAATCAGGAAGGATTGGAATTGGAAACGTAATGCGCCCGAGGGTGCAGGCCTTTACCAATGATCTCCACGAGTTCGGGATTCACGAACTTTTCGTCCACCACTTCCCAGGCTTCGTTTCGATACACCATCACAAAGGAATCTTTTTCGGGGAAAATCACCCGCAACCCCTGCTCGTCACCGTACATTTCGGGTTCCACATCAAATTTCATTTCTTGCCCGTCTTTAGGGTCTTTTACAATCAGTTCCATTGGGTTTTGGGTTTAATGTTGGAAAAAATAGTCGTTGAGTACATAAGGTCCCAATAAAACCATTCCAGAATTTAGCCAAATTTCCTTTTTATTATTGCCGATTGTTAACATACTGAGGAAAATTGCGCGGCTTGACGCCTAAAAAACATCCAATCACGATGAACATTTTAAAATACCTGGATTTCCAGCTGAGCCGCAGAAAAGCGGTGTATGTCGTGCTGGGCCTGACTATTCTCTTCCTGTTATTAACGGCCTTCGTGGCTTTGCTGCCCACGACGTTTATCGACCTGGAATTTTCGGAAGAAGTGCAGGAAGATAATTTTCCCTTATTGGACGCCCTGATGAAAGGTGTAAGCTGGTTCGGAACGCAGTGGGTGGCCATTTCCCTCACGCTGGGAACCGCGCTAATTTTCCTGTTCGCGCGCCTCCGCCGGGAGGCGCTGTTCCTGAGTCTGACGCTACTTTCTTCTATCCTCAATTTTGGGATCAAATTATTAGTCAACCGGCCTCGTCCTACGGAAGAATTGGTACGGATTGTGATTAAAGCGCAACATCAAAGTTTCCCCAGCGGTCATACGGTCTATTACGTCACCTTCTTTGGGTTTTTGATTTTTCTGCTGGTTCGGCTGCGTCAGATTCCCTCGGCCGTGCGCTGGACGGTGGGCGTATTCAGCTTACTACTTATTCTGGCGGTTCCTTTCTCGCGGATGTACCTGGGCAACCACTGGTTTACCGATGTCATGGCGGGTTTTGTGCTGGGGCTTATTTCATTGGTCGTGCTGATTTTGCTCTATTTGGGGCCAGATAGGAGAAAAAAAATGGTTTTAGAGACTGTCTAAATTTTGGTAGTGCTTGAAAAGTAATGATGTCTAGAAAAAACCACAGGCGAGCAGTAGTTTTGGGTTACCAAGCTCAAACCTACCTTATCATGTTTCAACAACACGACTGCCCCGCCTGCGGCTCGAAAAATGCATTAAAAAACGGCTCGACCTATTACGGAAAGGCCCGCCACAAATGC
>NZ_JBGSXF010000519.1:0-9385 GCF_041751555.1 Persicitalea sp.
TTTTACTTTCAGAAAATGATTTTTGGATAATTTGTCTGCTTGATTTTGATAGATAAAAGCGGGCTGGTTCACATTGTTGACGATCAAATCCAGATCGCCGTCATTGTCCAAATCGGCGTAGGCCGCGCCGTTGCTGTTCGACGGTCGGGCCAGCCCCCAGGCGCGGGTCACATTCTTGAATTGCAAATCCTGACCGTTTTCGAAGATATAATTTGTCAGGTTGGAGGAAGGAATTTCGTAGACTAATTTAAGAACGTCGGCGCGTTGGATGCCGCCTTGCTGGTTCTGCACATAATCGCTCATGTGTTTCAGGAAATCCATGTTGGTGTAGTCGCGCAGGTAGCCGTTGGTGATGTGCAGATCTTTCCAGCCATCGTTATAGAAGTCGGCGAAAAGGGCCGACCAACTCCAGTCGGTGTTGGACAGTCCGGCGAGTTGCCCGATTTCCTGGAAACTACCGTTACCGTCATTGATTTGCAGCATATTGCGCATGTACTGGTGGTTGAAGCCCAGTCGCACATTCAGGTCGAATTTCTGGTAGTTGTCCGGTGCCATCAAAAGTTTCTGACGGCTGTTGCTTTCGGGCAGCATATCCAGCGTCAGGATGTCGGGCCAGGCGTCGTTGTTGATGTCGGCTACGTCGCTGCCCATCGAGAAGTGCGAGGTGTGGCCCATGCGGCTGCCCAGTTGGTCTTTGAAGCCGCCCTTTTTGTCATTAATATATAGGTAGTCGGGTACTTGGTAGTCGTTGGAGACGTAAATATCCGTCCAACCATCGCCATCGACATCGGCCACACCCGCGCCCAGGCCGTAGGAAAGAGCCGAGCTCTGCAGTCCCACCGAGGTAGTTACGTCCTTGAATTTGTTGTTGTCATTACGGAAAAGCCGTACGCCGTTAATAGGATCATCTTTTTTTAGTAGTTCTGCGGTGCCCATCTCATTTAGGACAGGTAAGGACTTAGGATTGTGATTGAGCAAGAACATATCCAGATCGCCATCCTTATCGTAGTCGAAGAAAGTTGCCTGGGTGCTGGTGCTTTCACTCGCCAGGCCATATTCGGCGGCCATTTCCGCAAATCTTGGCACACCCTGCGCGTCGGCGCCCTGATTAATGTATAGTTCGTTGCGGCGTTTTTCGGGCAGTAGATTTCCTGAGTAGCAGAGGTAGATATCCAGCCGTCCGTCACCGTTGACATCGGCCATTGTCACGCCGGTCTTCCAGCTACTCTCGCGACCTGCGACGCCCGCCATCGCCGTCACGTCCTCGAACTTCAACGGTTCGCTGTCGCGGGTGCCTTTATTGATATAGAGCCGATTGGGTACCTGGTTTCCTGAAAAATAAAGATCGTCCCGCCCATCGCCGTTGACATCGCCTACGGCTACGCCGCCGCCGTTGTAGAAGTACTCGTACATCAGCACGTTGCCGTTCAGGCTTTCGGTGAGGGTGTTCTCGAAGACGACGTTGGTTTGTTCGGGGGCCAGAAGGGTAAAGAGCGGGTTTTCGGGGGCGGCCTCTGCTTCTTTTTCGTCGGTTTGCCTTTGGCAGCCGGCTAATAGTATTACACTCAGAAACATGGCCATGCCCCGGCTTATATATGATCTTGTCGATAGGCGGATAAAGATGAGAAACCAATAAAAAGCCGTAGGCTTGACCGATTTTGTAGCCCCCGATGAAATCGGGGGTAATACGAAAAATCCAGATTCACCCTTATTTCCGTAGGAACGGCCGATAAGAAGGGAACAGTTGCGCTTTTTATCGGCCGTTCCTACGGAACTTGGTGCGGCTGGGTTTCTTTCGTTCCCCCGGTTGAAACCGGGGGCTATCATATTGTCCATCCCTACGGGATTCAAAGATTTGCCTGACATTGACTACGGTTGATTTCCGCCTTTTTAAAAAACTTCTACCCCTAAAAATGCAAAAAAGAATCCGGGCCGACAAACTGCCGACCCGGATTCTTTACAAAACTATCTACACAAAATGTACTACTGTGTATAACCCGGATTCTGTACCAGTTTGTCGTTCCGGTTTTCCTCAGCCCGTGATATGGGCAGGAAGTAAAGCTTATCGGCCCAAGCCCGGTTCTCTTTGCCGGGATCAATCAGGAACGGCGTATAGGTATAGTTGTAATTCTCTTTGCTATACTTGTACACATTCACTGTCTTGCCGGGTTTCAGGGTTCCCACGACCTGGATACCGTCGGCTTTGCGGCCCAGCGTCGAAGGGGCGATCATCCAGCGACGGGCATCGTGGTAGCGCTGCTCTTCGTAAACCATCTCAATGCGCTTCTCGTTGCGGAATTTTTCAACAAGGGCCTGACCTGTAGCCGTAATAGCGGGCATTCCTGCACGGAAACGAATCTTATTGAGCCAGTCGCGGGCTTCGGCTTCATTGCCCAGGTTCAGATTTGCCTCGATATAATTAAACACCGCTTCAGTATAGCGCAAGATCGGCCACGGAATTTGCTGCCGGGTGTTCTGATCCACGATCGCGGGATTAGGATCGGTGAACTTGCGGAAGTAGTAGCCCGTGTAGCTACCATTCCAGTCCTCGATGGAACTGTTCCGGGTGTCCAGTCCAAAGTGCGTCACTTTCTGACCAGCCGCGTTGATCACTTCATAACGTCCGGTTTGAATTTGGCTGGCTGGGTCCTTGGGTAGGTTGGCGTTGGAACGCACCTTCCAGGGTGAACCTTCGTACAGAATGGATGCCGCGAAGCGGGGATCGCGGTTGGCATAAGGATCGGCGGCATGAGCAGGATTTTTCCAGTCAAACTTGGTGCCGTCCATCATTTCGTAGTCGTCTACCAGCAGTTGAACAGGTGTGTTACCCGCCCAGTTGTTGTAGCCATTCGGGCCATTATAAAGGCCAATACGCCCGCCGTTTTCGGGCTTAGCATCGGTGAAGTAACGGGCCAATAGTAATTCCGACTGTCCTCCGTTACGAGCCAGCGAAAGATCCATGTAATTTGTAGTTCCCTGCTGGGGACTGACTGGTTCTGTCAGGTTGAGCTTGAAGCCCCTGTTTAAATCAACAACGGCCTTCGAAGCGGCTTTCGCTTTCTCCCAGCGCTCCGTACGACTACCGCTTACATAGCCGATAAGCTCCGGCTTGGCAAAATTGGCGATGGTGGCAGATTTGGCCTTTGCCGTAGGGATATCGTGCAAATCACTGGCAGCGTAAGTCAGGATGCGTGATTTCAAGGCCAAAGCTGCTTCTTTGGTAGCGCGTCCCGTGGCCAGTTTCTTGCCGTCCAGCAGCGTAGCGGCTTCGTCCAGATCCTTCACAATGAAGTTCACCGTCTCCGCCCATGTATTCCGGGGGGCCATGTAATCGTCCTCACCCAGTCCGTAGGCCCGGTCGATCAACGGTACGCCGCCGTAGTAACGAGCCAACTGATGATAGTAATAAGCCCGCAAGAATTTAGCTTCTCCCTGCAATCTTTCCACAATATTGTTTGTGTTGGGAAATTTAGGCTCAGCCAGGTTCTCCAAGGCCAGGTTGGCCGCCCGGATTCGGGAGTACATTGAACTCCAGCGGAGATTGGTACTTACCCAGCCGATGTCCTCAGGGTTGGATCGGCCTTCAGTAATCGTCGTAATGCCGCGTCCGGGGTGCGTGAAGATGGCTTCGTCGGTCAACGAAGCGAGCGACTGTTCTTCAAAGCCACCGTTATTGAAGCCCGCGTAGATTTCCGTGACGAAGGCTTCCGCCAAGGCGGCGTCCGACCAAACGGCTGACTGCGAGAGCTCGCTGAGCGGCTCGGTGTTCACGAAGTCGTCGTTGCAACTGGTAAAAGTTACCAGGCCTGCTACAAACGCCAGCGCTAAAAGTTTGACTTTTTTCATGATTTTTAAAGGTTTAATGATTAAAAGGTAGCGGTCACACCGAAGTTGACCACTTTTGTTTGCGGGTAGTAGCGGCCCAATGAGTTATCGGCTTCGGGATCGAATGAGGTCATTTTGGTGAATGTGGCCAAGTTTAAGCCGTTGAAATACACCCTAAAAGCACTCAAACCTACCTTACTGACAATTTCGGACGGAATAGAATAGCCCAGTTCCAGGTTTTTCAGGCGTAGGTAATCCGTGCTGCGCAGCCAGTAATCGTTGCCACCGGAGAAGTATTGGTCACTCCTATTAGCTATACGTGGATGAACGCTGCTTGGATTGTCGATTGTCCAACGATTGTCGGCGATTTCCTGTAAATAGTTACCAATGTTGCCCGACTCACCCGCGCTGATATACTGCTTGGCCCCGGCAGCACCCTGGAAAAGAACCGTCAAATCGAAGTTCTTGTACTGGGCACCCAGGTTGATACCACCCTGGAACAAAGGCAGGTTGGTGTTGTCCAGACGTACCCGGTCATCGGGGGTTATCTTACCATCGCCGTTGTAGTCCTGGTACTTCATGTCGCCCGGCCGAAGTGCCTTCACGATGGCCGAGTAATCCAGGGTGTTGGCGTCGATCGCCGCCTGATCCTTAAACACGCCATCGTACTTGTAAGCTACGTAAGTGTACATGGGCTTGCCCGTCGAACGTTGCCAATCGGGTGCACCAGGTGCTTCGTCCCAGAAGATGATTTTGTTTTGGGCGTAGCCGCCGTTGACGCTGAAGTTGTACTTGAAGTCCTTGATCGAGTTGCGATAGCCGATATTGAACTCCCAACCCTTGTTCTTTACCTCACCGATGTTCTGACGGGGCAATGACAAACCTGTCGATTCAGGTACGGAGGCATTTTTGAACCACAGGATGTTGGTACGGTGATTGGAGAAAAGGTCGAACTCGAACGTCACCTTACCATTGAAAAGCTGCCCTTCCAAGCCCAAGTTGGAGTTGGTCGCTATTTCCCAGGTAATATTCGGATTAGGAATACGCGCTTCGTAAAGTGTTTTCGTCTCGTTACCTCCAATGATATAGCTACGGAAACCGTAAGTAGACAGATATTGATAAGTGTCTATCTGGTCGTTACCCAATTGCCCTACCGAGCCGCGCACTTTCAAGAAGTTGACCGCCGGGACGTTGTTCTTCCAGAACCCTTCTTCAGATATGACCCAACCCAGCATAATACCGGGAAAAAAGCCGTAGCGGGTTTCCTTAGGAAAAATATCCGAGCCGTCGTAACGCCACAGGAACTCAGCCAGGTACTTCTCTTTGAAATTATAGCCTACTCGACCGAAATAGTTGATGCGAGCAGAGTTGTAGGCACCACCACCATTGTCTTTCTGCAAATCGCCGCCAGCAAACAACTGATCCAAGGCGGGGGAAATGAAGAAACGACGGAAAGCATTAAAGCCTTCGCCTTGTATCGTCTCACGGTTGGTACCCGCCAACAAGTTAATTGTATGGTTGCCGAAAGTTTTATCGTAAGAGAACACACCTCCGAGCAGAATGTTGGTCTGATTGCTATTGCTAAGAGACAACTGTGGTTCGGCCGGGCCGCGTACACTCGCCACTAACTTGGGAGTTGTGCCATCGGCCTCGAATCCACTGCCTCGCTGGTAGAGCGTCCAGGGAATGTTCCAAAACTTGCCGTTTCGCGTATTATAATCGATTGCTCCGGTACCCGTAAACTTCAAACCTTCTACGCCCGGAATTTTAATCTCCAGTGAGCCATTGGTCTGCACATAATTCTGTACGTTGCGGTCGTAGCCGCTCAGGTCAGTCGTGATCACTACGGGGTTTTCTCCGTTCTCGATGTCAGGGCCTGGACGGCCGTCGGGCCAGTAAGCAGGTTCCTGCGGCTTGCCACGCTGTAGCATTCGGAAAATCGTGTTAGCACTCTTGGTAGGATAGGCCCGATTCTCCTGCCTTCCCAGCATTCCCAGGTTCACCTTCACGTATTTGTTGATGGTGGCGTCGAGGTTGATACGCAGGTCGTACTGCTTGTAGCCCGTTGCTGAATTAATATAGTAACCATCCTGATTCTGATAGCCCAGCGAAGCCAGGTACTTGACATTTTCAGACCCTCCGGTCAACTGTACGTTGTGCCGCGTCTGAGGAGAATTTTTCTTCAAAGTAGCATCGTACCAATTGGTGTTGGGGTGTCCCCAGGGATCGGAGCCGTCACGGTACTTTTGCAGGTCGTCAGGCGTGTAAGGTGCCTTCCGTACCGTGCCATTGGGCCGGGTATAGCTGCCCGTAGTTTTGTAGGCTTCGTTGGCTGCTGCCCATTCTGCCACGGGTAGGGCGTAAATATCGAGGTCATTAAGCATACTCGTGTACTGCGCAGCGTCGGCCGTATTGGGAACTACCGTCGGATTGGCAAAGCCCTGGTTGAACGAGTAAGAAAGCGAAGGCTTTCCCGTCTTGCCTCGCTTGGTGGTAATCAGGATTACACCGTTGGCCGCCCGTGAACCATAAATGGCCGCAGCAGCGTCCTTCAATACGGAGATACTCTCGATATCGTTGGGGTTAATCCGGTCCAGGCCACCAGATCGATTGGGAATGCCATCGATAACGATCAGGGCACTGTTGTTACCAAGGGTGTTGGCACCCCGGATACGGATGGTAGCACCATCGGCACCAGGCTCGCCGGAACGGTTGACAACCGTCACGCCCGGCAGGCGACCCGCCAGGGAGTTGGCTAGGTTCACAGCGGGAGATTTTACGAGTTCATCGCCCTTGACGGATACAACCGAGCCGGTTACTGTTTCCTTTTTCTGGGTGCCGTAGCCCACTACCACCACTTCGTCGAGCGACTTGGTATCAGCGGCCAATTGAATGTCCAGTTTGGTGCGGCTGTTGAGCGGTACTTCCTGGGTCACGAAGCCGATTGAAGAAAAGATCAGGGACACGCCACCATTAGGGGCATTGACGAGGTAGTTCCCATCGGAGTCGGTAGTCGTTCCAGTTGTGGAGGACTTCACCACGACGTTCACACCGGGGATGCCCGTCCCGGCTTCGTCGGTCACTTTACCGGCGACGGCCAGGCCCTGGGCGGAAGCACCCAGGGTAGCTGCCAGGAGCAAGGTTAAGGTTAGCAGACACCACCTCGTTACAGGTGAGGTCCATAGAGTAGTAATTTTCATAGAGAATTAGAGATTTAGTTAAATACTGATAATTAGAGCTTTCTTATAATCGATACCATGGAATTTCTATCATAGGCGGTTGTTTTTTTGAGATGTGGTAGTACAAAATCGTTCTAACCCCAAAGGACAAGAACTTTGGTATTTACTCCCAAAAAAAAGATTTTATTAAACATTACCAAGATTTAATTTCTGAACCACTGAATTAGTTAAATCCAGGCTCAGATATTGGCCATGTGATCTTGGTATTTGGCTATGCAGGAAGAATTCAGGTCATCAGGCTTGATCGAGTCCCAAAGTTTCCAACCTGATCGTAAATGTCACTTAGAGGAAGAGTCAACCCAATGCTCGCCAGTTCGATGCTACTTTCCAAGTCGTAGGCTTCTGACATCAGCGACCAAAACTCCTGTTCACCTTTCCGAAAAACTTCTACCGCCACTCTACGCGAGTCAATGAGGACGTACTCTTCCAAAGAAGGAATGCTGCGGTACAATTGAAATTTTTCGCCCCGATCGTAGCCGCCCGTGCTTTCTGAAAGTACCTCGACGATTATTATAGGATTGAGTAAAGTATCCACTTCTTCATCCAGGTATTCCTCTTTTTCGCACACCACCAGCACATCAGGATAAGTGTAGAGCCCATTAGCGGGGATGTGCGTCCTGAGGTCGCTTGAGTAAGCACTACAAGACTTCCCTTTCAGAAAAATATAGATTTCGCCGCTTAGATTTTCTGTAATCCGGTTATGGTTGCGACTGGCACCAGCCATTGCGAATATTTCGCCTTGATAGTACTCGCTCTTGTAATCGGCGGCACGTTCGAGTTCGAGGTATTCTTCGGGGGTGAAGTACTTCTGTGTCTGGATGTTCATAATCGTGAATCTATGTTTCAGGTCTATTCTGTTCGTCCCAAATTTTCCGTTCCGCCGTAGATGTCGCGCAGGGGTAATTTAAGGCTGATGCTGGCTAATTCGATGCTGCTTTCGAGGCTGTATGCCTCCGACATGAGTGACCAAAAACCATGCGGATGTTTCCGGTTGACCTCCGCCGCTACTCTCTTGGAGTCGATCAAAACGTACTCCTCCAAAGTGGTGATGCTGCGGTAGAGCTGGAATTTTTCGCCCCGGTCGTATCCGCTTGTACCCTGTGAAAGTACCTCGATGATTATTTTGGGATTGAGCAAAGTATCGAACTCTTCGTCCAGGTATTCCTCTTTTCCGCATACAACCGTAAGGTCAGGATAGGTGTAGAGACCGTTGGCGGGAATATGCACCCTCATATCGCTGGGAAAAAAATCGCAGGGTTCGCCGTCCAGATGGGAGCCAACTTTGACATACAAGTTGCCGACAACTCGATTATGGTTGCGACTGGCTCCCGCCATCGCGAATATTTCGCCCTGATAGTACTCGCTCTTGTACTTGGCGGCGCGTTCGAGTTCAAGATATTCTTCGGGTGAGTATTTCTTTAGGGGCTGGGCGGTCATGGATTTCGTAAACTAGTTTTTTCAAAAATAACAAATAATCCCCGCAATCCTGACAAAAAGCCGGACGTTTAGGCGATCCTGGCCCACTTTTCGTTTGTCTTTGAAAACATTCAAAACGTTCTTGTCTGCTCATGCGCCCTTATTACTATCCGCTATTTCTCCTAGTTATTTCTATTCTCCCAAACGCCTTCGCGCAAGTCCGCACGGAAGACGTGCGCCTGGAAGACTACATTTATAATGAGAACATAAAAACTGTACTCCTCTACCCCGCCGCCGACCGTCCCGACGACCCGCGGCGGCTCATTGGCCCGGCGGTGATTCCGTTGGGCGGCGAGCGGCCGCTGATGCTGGAGTTCGATGACATGACAGCCGACTACCGGGGCTTCCGCGCCAAGCTGATTCATTGCAATGCCGACTGGAACAAGTCGGTGCTGAACGACATTGAGTTCACCTACGAGTACAACGACTACCCCATCACCGAGTTCAAGCAGTCGTTCAGCACCAAAGTACCTTACTACCATTATCGTTTCCAGGTACCACGCCTGAAAGTATCGGGCAATTACGTGCTCGTGGTGTACTCAGAGCGGCAGCGACAGGTGGTTTTTACCCGCCGTTTTATGATTTATGAAAATAAAGTGCGAATCGCGGCGCAGGCGCGGTTTTCGCAGGGAATCCGCGAGCAGCGCACCGACCAGCAGATCGATTTCAGCCTAGATCACAAGGGCTATCAGGTCGTGTCGCCGCAGACGGATTTGAAGGTCGTGATCCGGCAAAATTTCCGCTGGGACAAAGCCAAGACCGGCTTTAAACCTACGAATGTTAGACCTTTCGATTCGGTGCTGGAGTACCAGTTTTTTAATCTTGAAAATACCTTTCCCGGCGGC
>NZ_JBGSXF010000520.1:0-14478 GCF_041751555.1 Persicitalea sp.
GCCCAATCCTGACGGCCCGGCGGGGCAGCTTTATTATCTCCAATTTTACGGAGGCAGCGACTCCTGCCGCTTCGACACCACGGTTGTAGTTCCCTACCGCGACTGCCGCCTGGCATGTACCAAACCGTTGGGCGGCAGCGACTTTTTTGCGCACGGTTATCAGTCAATTGTCAAGCTACCCGAGGCGGGCCCTCTCCAAAAATGGATAGCTGCTCCCGAGAATACCCAGGAAAAAAATAAACCCTGCCACAGGATTGGTGCAAAACCTCACCGAATACGGAAAATATTCCTTTTTTCTGGTAGATGCGGACCCAAGCGGACCTTGCGCCGATACGGTAATTGTGTACAGAGGCCCACAGGAATTGCCAACCATCACAACATACTCAGACACCATAACTTTACCGACCTATTTGATCAATCAATATGATAACAATCGTTATCTGAACGTGAGCGGCATTTGGTCACCCCTCCCCGGTAATCCGGCTACACTAACTACCTCTGGGCTTGCCAGTGACCTGACCGTTCCGGGAGCGTACAAGTTTGTGATGAAAGTACCCTTTGATAAATCCTACTTCAACGGGGGGAATTCGATACCTTGACCCTAACCGTTATCAAACTCGCCAAGCCAGACGACTGCCCTCCGCAACTGTGCATTCCCTTCTCTGTGAAAAAGATAAAATTGGCAGCAAAATAGAAAGGTCAAGCTGAGCAAAAGCACAAAAAAGCGGTGTTCCCTGGCAAAGGGAACACCGCTTTTTTTGGTTAAAAAGAAAACTTGTCCCTCAAACACTTGCTTCCCCAAAAAACCATAAGATTTCCCCGAAGACTAACGTTTCCTTGTTACCTTTGGGGTTCGGCAGGTGGCAGGATAATGAAGGCTTTGCTTAAACTTATCGTTCGTCGCGCTGTTACTTTTACGTATTCAATTCCTAATCAAATTCAATCCATGTACATTTTGTGTAAAAAATTCATTCATAAAGCCTTGCTCACGCTGGCGGTGGGCTGCGGCCTGAGCGTCGGCTTCGCCACGGCGCAGTCCGGCGGAAAGCGGGTATTGGTGTTCTCTAAGACGAAAGGCTACCGCCACGCTTCTATTCCGGTGGGCAAAAAACTGATTATGCAGTTCGGCAAGGAAAACGGCTTTGCCGTGGACACGACCGAGAACGCCGATAATTTCAACGACGACAACCTGAAAAAGTACAGCGCGGTAGTCTGGATGAGTACTACGGCGGACGTGCTGGACGAGCAGCAGCAGGTCGCCTTTGAGCGCTACATTCAGGCCGGAGGCGGCTACGTGGGCGTCCATGCGGCTACGGATACCGAGTACGATTGGGCCTGGTACAACAAACTCGCCGGGGCGCAGTTTGCCAGCCACCCCAAGAACAACGTGCAGAACGCCGAGGCATATGTCGTTAATCGCAATCACCCCTCAATGGAAGGCTTCCCCGACCGCTGGAAAGTGCGAGATGAGTTTTACGATTTCAAAAACTTCAATAAGGACGTGACGGTACTCGTCAAGATCGACGAAAGTACCTACACCGAAGGCCAAATGGGTGATGATCACCCGATGGCCTGGTTCCACGAATTCGACGGCGGCAAGGCTTTTTATACTAATTTCGGCCACAACGACGACACTTACGCCGATCCCGTCTATCGCAAACACCTGCTGAACGGCTTGAAGTGGGCGATGGCCGCTCAACTGGACTACACTAAGTCGCAGCCCGAAGAGAATCGTTTCGTGCGTAGAATTCTGGTCGATCAACTCGATGAGCCCACCGAACTGGCCGTGCTGGATGACCAGCGCGTACTATTTGCCGAGCGCAAGGGTAAGGTAAAGCTTTACAATCCCAAAACGGGCAAGACGAAGGTAGTAGCCGAAGTACCCGTCTATACCAAGTTTGAATACGGCCTGATGGGTCTGAATATCGACCCCAAATTCAGCGAAAATAAGTGGGTTTATCTTTATTATTCACCCCCTTCCACCGAATCAGATACGGCGCAGCACTTGTCGCGCTTTAAGTACGACCTGGCGAAAGACACGCTGTTGCTTTCAACCGAGGAGAACCTGTTGACCGTTCCGGTAAAGCGCATCGACTGCTGCCACACGGGCGGATCCATTGCCTGGGATAGCAAGGGCAACCTGTATCTGTCGGCGGGCGACGATGTCAACCCCTTTAAGTCCGACGGTTACGGTCCAATGGACGCGCGGCCCGAAATGGTGGGCTTCGACGGACGGGAGACTTCATCTAACACCAATGACCTGAGGGGTAAGATTATGCGCATCAAGCCCCGCGCCGATAAGGGGTATGACATTCCTGAGGGAAATTTATTTCCGAAAGGCACTCCTAATGCCCGCCCCGAAATCTACGTCATGGGCAACCGCAACCCTTACCGCATTTCGGTGGACCAACGCAACGGCTACCTCTACTGGGGCGAGGTCGGCCCGGATGCCGGAGAAGACAAAGAAAGCCGCGGGCCGCGTGGCCACGACGAGATGAATCAGGCCCGTAAGGCCGGGTACTTTGGCTGGCCGCTATTCGTGGCCGACAACCGAGCCTACAATCGTTACGATTTCGCAACAAAAGAGTCAGGGCCTAGATTCGATCCTGCCAAACCCATCAACGATTCGCCGAAGAACACGGGTTTGAAAGAATTACCCCCTGCCCAAAAGGCGTTCATCTATTATCCCTACGCAGAGTCGCCGGAGTTTGGCGACATCGTCGGGAAGGGCGGACGCAACGCCATGGGCGGACCCGTGTATTACTACGATGATTATAAAGATTCGAAGGTAAAGTTTCCCCGCTACTATAATGGTAAGTTCTTTGCCTACGATTGGATCAGAGGCTGGATCAATCCTGTGACCATGGCCCCTAATGGGGATTTTGTATCAATGGAGCGTTTTATGCCCGGTACAGAATTCAACCACCTGATCGATATGCAGTTTGCTAACGACGGCTCGCTCTACACGCTGGAGTACGGCAGCAACTGGTTTGCTCAGAACGACGAGGCGCGACTATCGCACATCACGTACAACTCCGGAAACCGCACCCCTGTCGCGATGGCTTCCGCCGAAAACAAGGTGGGAGCTGTGCCTTTGAAAGTAGCTTTTTCCTCGAAGGGCTCAATGGATTATGACAAGGACGCCGTTAAGTATGAGTGGAACTTCGGCCCCGGTCTACCTAAGAGCACAGAAGCCAATCCGTATTATACCTACGCAAAGCCCGGCGAGTACACAGCCACGCTCAAAGTAACCGACGCTAAGGGCAACGCTTCTACTTCTAATGTCTTGGTGAAGGCAGGCAACAATGTCCCGGAACTGAACATCGCTGTGAAGGGGAACAAATCTTTTTACTTTGATAAAAAGCCCGTCGCCTACGATGTGACCGTGAAGGACAAGGAGGACGGCGATCTGACCAAAGGCGTCGATCAAAACGACGTGCTGGTAACGCTGGACTATTTAGAGGGATTCGATAAGACTATGCTGGCGCAGGGACACCAGGCCAACATGGGATTTGCGACGGGTAAGCGGCTCATCGAACTGAGCGATTGCAAAGCTTGCCACAGCATCGACAAGAAGTCGATCGGCCCAGCCTATATGGATGTTGCCAAGAAGTACCAGAAAGACAAGAACGCTGTAAAGTCCTTAGCCGAGAAAGTCATCAAAGGCGGTGGCGGCGTGTGGGGCGAGCAAGCGATGGCCGCCCACCCGCAGTTGAAGCAGGAGGAGGCTCAGGATATGGTAAAGTACATCCTGTCGCTGGCCGATGAGAAAAAGCAGGCAAAACGCGAGCCATTGGCTAGTACTTTCACGCCCGAGGCCAAGGAAAAAGTCGGTTCTTATATTCTGACGGCCAGCTACACCGACAAAGGCAATGGCAACATCGGCCCCCTGACGACGACAAAAAGCGTGGCCTTGCGTCCGGCCAAAATGAAGGCCACCGCGCTGGATGGTGGCAGGAATTACCTGAAATACAAGCTGCCGACAGGTTCGGAAGTGGTGATAGCCAATACCAACAATAGCAACATCGTTTTCAAAGACATCGACCTGATGGGCATTAGCAAACTGAAAGCCGCTATCATGAGTGCCAAAGACACGACTGCGGGCGGTACACTCGAAGTACACCTCGACTCGCCCAATGGCCCAAGCATCGGCTCAGCGGAGGTGAAGCAAGGCACGATGGGAGAAGTAGATATTCCACTTCAAGTACCTGCCGACAACCGGCAGCGTGACCTCTATCTTGTATTTAAGAATGCCGACCCGAAAGGTAAGCCGCTATTCGCGGTAGACACGATTGAGTTCGTAAACGGAGCGATGTAGGTTTTAAAGGAGGAAAGGACGAGGCCGCCCGTGCGGGAGGGAGGGATAAAAGGAAGAGGGCGCTCGAATAATTGAGCGCCCTCTTCCTTTTGTATTATTATCTTCTGCAAATCGCAGCGTGCTGGAAGTCGGAGAATTCCTTTCCTCCTTTCCTCCCTTTATCCTCTCCTCCTCCTATATCCCCAAAACATTCCGATTGAAGTCCTCGTCAGCTCCGGCGCTGGCGAAGTCGTCGAATGCTTTGTCGGTCACTTCAATGATGTGGCTTTCAATGAAGGGCGCGCCCTCGGCGGCGCCTTGCGCGGGCGACTTGATGCAGCATTCCCATTCCAGCACCGCCCAGCTCCCATAGTCGTACTGTGAGAGTTTGGAGAAAATCCCGGAAAAATCGACCTGCCCATCGCCCAGTGAGCGGAAGCGTCCGGCCCGATCGGCCCAACCCGCGAAACCGCTGTACACGCCCTGCCGCCCGGTGGGGTTGAATTCGGCGTCTTTGACGTGGAAAGCTTTGATGCGCTCGTGGTAGATGTCGATAAACGCCAGATAGTCCAGCTGTTGCAAGACGAAGTGGCTGGGATCGTAAAGAATATTGGCGCGCGAATGGCCATCGACGGCATCCAGGAAGCGCTCAAAAGTCGCACCGTCGAACAAATCCTCGCCCGGATGCAGCTCGTAGCAAACATCGACACCACAATCTTCAAAAGTATCCAGAATCGGTTTCCAACGCTTGGCTAATTCCGCAAAAGCTGTTTCAACCAAACCCTGCGGACGCTGCGGCCAGGGGTACATGTAAGGCCATGCCAATGCGCCCGAGAAACTAGCACAGGCGGTCAAACCCAGATTCTGGCTAGCCTTAGCGGCCATTTTCAGCTGATCGACCGCCCAGGCCTGCCGGGCCGTGGGGTCGTTGCGAACCTCGGGGGCGGCAAATCCATCGAACATCGCGTCGTACACCGGGTGAGAGGCCACGAGTTGTCCTTGCAGGTGCGTGGACAGTTCGGTTACCTCTACGCCGATGTCTTTCAGTTTTCCTTTGAGCTCATCACAGTACGTTTTCGACTCGGCAGCTTGCTTCAAGTCGATGCACCGGGCATCCCAGCTTGGGATTTGAATACCCAGGTAGCCGAGGTCGGCCATGTATTGGGAAATACTTTCTAAGGAATTAAACGGGACTTCGTCGCCCATGAATTGGGCCAAAAATACGGCGGGGCCTTTTAGGGTTTTCATGCTTTTAATTTTGAATGAGTGATTGAGAGAATTAGAGAATTTTTAATGTTTCTCTTTTAAGGTGAGCCTTGCTTTGGCTAGTATTTTTAGAATCTCTGTCGTTTCTGCTTTGAGCGATGCCAATTTTCTTTCTTCAACTATACCCGACTCTTCCAGTATTTCCAGCCAAAATAGAGATTCATCGGCTTCTTCGATAGTGATTGATAGCTTTGAGAAAAACTCGGCTTGACTCCTTGCGCGACAGGCAGCGCGATAGTTGGCTCCAGTAGATGAAGGCGAGCGCAAAAGTTGCTTCCCAATTATGCGCGCTTCCTCAGATGCGGGCAGAGACTGATAGAGTTTGATGTGTCATAAAACAAGCTTCTTAGTTCGAAGCTTCATCGCATCCGCAAATTCAGACTTTACCTGATAGCCCTGCGTCTCGCTTTCCTCCACCCACCAATCTCTATCCATGGCTATTAGTTTTGAATGAGAGATTGACTAAATTAGTGATTATTGGATTCAGACTTTGAGAAATTGTTCATTGCCTACTTCTCCATCCTAATTCTCTCATTCACTCAATCTCTCATTCTCAATTAAATGGCAACCCACTTCTCCCCCCGCGCACTTTCCAATATCCGCTCACAAATCAGCAACTCGCGGTAGCCTTCGGCGAAGGTTGGGAAGGTAGGATTATCAGGTTGTTTTCCGGCTTCGATGGCGGCGTAAACTTCCTTGAACATCTGCTTGGATGTATCGGGAAAGCCTTCGTTGTGGCCGCCGGGGAAGGAAATGACCGAACTGGCTTCGGGGTGGACGAGCGACGGGTCGCGCAGCAGCGTTTCGTTGTAGCCGTCGCGGTTACCAATCCAGAGTTCGTTGGGGCTTTCGGAATTGAAGCTGAACGTTTTCTTGGAACCCGAGATTTCCAACGCCATGCGGTTTTTACGGCCCGCCGATACCTGAGATACCGTAATGACGCCGCGATTGCCATTGTCAAAGCGCAGCAGTACGTTGGCGTGGTCTTCGGTGGTGATGGGGACGTCGTCGTAGTCTTCGGGTTGCAACATTTTGCCCGAGTAGGTTTCCACTTCTTTCAGCGGCTTTTTACGGGTTTTGTGGATGGTGTTGAAATCGGCCATCACGGCTACGGTTTTTAGGCCGGTGATGTATTCCAAAATATCCATCAGATGGGAGCCGATGTCGGCGATGGCCCGCGAGTCGCCTGATTTGTCGGGCTCGAGCCGCCAGTTGTAATCGGTTGCGTAGAAAAGCCAGTCTTGCAAATAGGAACCAATGACGGAGTACACCTCGCCCAGTTCACCCTTCTCGCGCATTACCTTCATTTGACGAGCCAAAGGATAGTAGCGCAGGTTGAAGTGCACAGCGTTGACCAAACCAGTTTTAGCGGCCAATTCCACCAGTTCCTTGGCCTCGGCCAAATCTTTGGCCAAAGGTTTTTCACAAACCACGTGTTTACCCGCTTCCAGAGCGGCTTTGGATTGGGAGTAATGCAGAAAATTGGGTGTACAAATGTGGATGCACTGAATGTCGTCTTGCTTCAAGAGTTCGTCGAAGGTATAAGAACGCTCGATGCCCAGCGCTTTGGCCTTGTCGGCGGCCAGCTCGGCCGTGACTTCACAGAGGGCCACTACCTCGACGTTGGGTAAGCGGCGCAGCGCCTCGATGTGGGCGGGGCCAATGAATCCGGTTCCTACGACTCCTACTTTTATTTTTGCCATTGGGGTCAATTTTGAATGAGTGAATTGTGAATGAGTGAATAAAAATGGGGGTTATGCGAGATTCTTTGGGCCGTTTTGTTTCCAGATACCGTATAGCAGCGCGCAGGTGGCAACTAGGGAAACCAGCGCGGCGCTCCAGGGGACAGATTCGTTGTCTTCTATATTGTAATCGACCATCTTTTGGTGATGGAGGTATAGCATAAGTACCATAAAGCCATTGTTGACGAAGTGGGCGAAAATGGCTACCCACAGGCTTCCCGACCAGTAATACAAATATCCGAACAAAGCCCCCAGCAGCATTCTTGGTATAAAACCATAAAACTGGACGTGGATGGCGCTGAAAATGGCAGCGGCTACCCAGATCGCCAAATGTGGGTTGACCCAGTGTTCCATCAACTTACGCTGTAAAACACCGCGAAAAAGCACCTCCTCACCAATGGCCGGGAGGACGCCGATGACGAACATAGCCACGGCAAATTGGACGGGCGTATCGAAATTGGTCAAAAACTTGGTCACGTCCGCCATTTGATCTTCCTTGCCGCGCATCCATTGCTCCAGCCTACTTAGCGCGTCGGGAAGTATGAGCCCCTCGTTCCACTCGATGATCAGGCCATTGAGCGGCATGAAGGCCAGCACGACCAGTAACGTCAGTCCCCAAAACTGCGGCGACGTGAATGCTCGTGTCTGGAAGTCCGGCAAACGGCGGCGCTCGATGTACGTCCAATACAGCAACGGCGGAATCAGGAAGGTAGTCACGTGCGATATGGCCTGCAAAATCATCAGCCCGTACCAGCCATTGGGAACCTCTCCCGGCGACTGGATGAGCGTCGAAACGATTCCTATGCCCGCCATTCCGCCATCGCTTCCCAGGAATTTCATCAGAATAAGCACGGCCAGCATGTTCCCTACTGACATTCCAACCAAAATAAAACCTACCAGAACCAGAAGGCTCCGCCAGGTGTTGGGAACGCGGGAAGGGAGAGAAAGAGGGGCGTCGTGTTGCATATTTGGCGTAAATTTACGGCAATATGGTTTAAATGTTTAATGGTTGAAGGGTTGAATAATTGAATTGTGTTCCATCTTGCGACAAAGCATCTCAGAATAAATGGTTAAATATTGAGCGTTGGATTGTAAGGGGTATCACAGATTTTTCGTGCTACTGAACGCACCATATCATTAAACATTTAAACTATTAGACACTTCAACAAATAGAAAAACGCCACCATCAACGGCAAAATGACTAAAATAGGCAATATACAACTCCCCGACTTCCCCCTCCTGCTCGCGCCGATGGAAGACGTAAGCGATCCGCCCTTCCGGGCAGTGTGCAAGGAAAATGGGGCGGACTTGATGTACACCGAATTTATTTCCTCCGAGGGCTTGATTCGTGATGCAGCTAAAAGCGTGCAGAAGCTGGACATCTTTGAATACGAGCGTCCCATCGGCATTCAGCTATTCGGCAGCGATGTGGAAACCATGCGATCCTGCGCCGAAATCGCGACTCGCGCTCATCCTGATTTGGTCGATATAAATTACGGCTGTCCGGTCAAAAATGTGGCTTGCCGGGGTGCGGGGGCCGCTTTGTTGCAGGATATTCCCAAAATGGTGCGCATGACCGAGGCCGTGGTCAAGGCCACGCACTTGCCTGTAACGGTCAAGACGCGCCTGGGTTGGGATGACACAACCAAAAATATTTTGGAAGTAGCCGAGCGACTGCAAGATATTGGTATCCAAGCACTGACCGTCCACGGCCGCACACGCGTGCAGATGTACAAAGGCTCCGCCGACTGGACGCTCATCGGGCGCATCAAGGAAAATCCCCGCGTCACGATTCCGATTTTCGGCAACGGCGACATCGACAGCCCTCAGAAAGCCCTCGAATACAAAAACCGTTACGGTGTGGACGGGATTATGGTGGGCCGTGCTTCCATCGGCTATCCCTGGATTTTCAACGAAATCAAACATTACCTGGCTACGGGTCAAACCCTAGCGCCCCCTACCTTATCCGAGCGCGTAGAAGTCTGCCGCCGCCACCTCGACTTCTCGGTGCGCTGGAAGGGCGAAATCACCGGAATCTTCGAGATGCGTCGCCACTACACCAACTACTTCCGGGGACTGGACCACTTCAAGCCCTACCGGATGCGGCTGGTACAAAGCATGTCTTTCGACGAACTGAACGAGATTTTGTACGAAATCAGCGAAGTATTCGGGGAGCAAGAAGCGTTTGCTGTATGAGCGAGAAAAATTCGACCACCGAAACCTCCGTGCCTCTGCTGGCATGGGGACTGCTCGTTTTACTGGCGCTGGTCTGGGGTAGTTCTTTCATTTTAATCAAGAAAAGTCTGCACGTTTATTCGATCACGGAGGTAGCCGCTGGGAGGGTATTTCTGGCGTTTCTCTTTTTCGTTCCCGTGTTGCTTCGTAGTTGGAGGACTATCCCCAAGCCGCTTCTGAAAATATTTTTTATTTCGGGTATGTTAGGCTACCTGATTCCTGCTTTCCTGATTGCGATCGCCCAGAGCGAAATCACCAGTGCCTTGGCCGGAACCCTCAACGCGGTCAGCCCGATGTTCACAATGATTGTCGGGGTACTTTTCTTTGCCAGAACTACCAACCGAATGCAGGTCGCCGGACTGCTCATCGCTCTGGGCGGCGCCTTACTGCTGATATTTACCAAAGCTGGCGTAGCCATTCCCGAAGTCAATAGTTACGCACTGCTCATCGTTTTGGCGACGCTCTGCTACGGCACCAATATCAATGTTGTTTCTAAATTCTACGGAGATTTATCGCCCGTCGTCTCCACAGCCTGGATTTTCGCCTTTGTCGGCCCGCTTTCCTTCGGCATCCTTTTGTTTACTGATTTTTTTGGGAAAATGGCGGAACCTGCCAATTGGATGCCCTCCTCATTTTTGATAAGTTTGGGCGTGCTGGCCTCGGGGTTGATGTCGGTACTTTTCAATCGCGTCATTCAGTTGTCGAGCGCAGTTTTTGCCGCATCGGTGACGTACCTGATGCCCATCGTGGCACTCTCCTGGGGCTTGCTAGACAGCGAAACCGTCGGCATTCAGCAGTGGGCTGGGACGGTGGTGATTTTAGTGGGGGTGTATTTGATCAATCGGAGAAGAAAGGCGAGGAAAATGTCTTTGGAGTTAGACAATCCCCTCTCCTGACAGGAGAGGGCAAGGACGGTCGGCCGCTTCCGTGAGGTGAAATAAAAAAATCATTATATGTTAAAAGTCAAAGTCAACGACTCGCAAGAGTTCGACGTAAAGCAAGAAAAAGACGACTGGTCTATAAACGGTGAGTTCTTCGATGGCGACGTAGCGCAGCTTAGTCCTCATCACTACCACGTCATTTGGCAAGACCGCTCCTTCAATGTCGAAGTAGTGGAACATGACGCTCTTACCAAAAAAACTACCCTGAAAATCAACGGCAAAATCCTCACCACCTCGGCTAAAGACCGTTTCGACCTTCTGCTCGAAAGTATGGGTATGAGCCAGGCTGTCAGTAATAAGATCAACGAGATAAAAGCTCCCATGCCCGGCCTGATTCAGAGCATCGCAGTGCAGGAGGGCGATACCGTCAAAAAGGGCGATACGCTGCTGGTGCTTGTAGCTATGAAAATGGAAAACGCCATCAAAGCCCCCGCCGAAGCGACTGTAAAATCCATCCGCACCGAAGCGGGTCGTAGCGTCGAAAAAAATCAGGTGTTGATAGAGTTTGTCTAGGGGGCTTGTAATTATGCCTTGCTAATCCTTATTTTGCGGCACCATTTCCCGAAAACTCCCCCATGTCCCAGCCCAAGTTCAAGCGAATTCTTCTCAAACTCAGCGGTGAAGCACTCAACGGCGGCGACAAAAGCCAGGTGATCGACTTCAATGTACTGGATGACTACTCCCGAGAAATTCGCCGGATATACGACGCTGGTGTCGAAATCGCCATCGTTATCGGCGGGGGCAATATCTTCCGCGGCGCTTCCGTTGAAAAATCCGGCATCGACCGCGTACAGGGCGACCACATGGGAATGCTGGCCACAGTCATCAATGGAATGGCAGTACAGAGTTCGCTGGAAAAAAATGGCATGATTACGCGGTTGATGTCGGCCATCAAAATGGAGCAGGTCTGCGAACCGCTAATCCGCCGCCGGGCTATTCGTCACCTCGAAAGAAAGCGCATTGTTATTTTTGGAGCTGGCACGGGCAACCCCTATTTCACCACGGACACCACCGCCGCCCTGCGGGCCATCGAGTCTGAGTCGGAAGTAGTATTGAAAGGTACCCGGGTGGACGGCATCTATACCGCCGACCCCGAAAAAGACCCGCTGGCGATCAAGTACAAACACCTATCGTTCGACGAGGCTTTGGCTAAGAACCTGAGAATTATGGATATGACCGCCTTCACCCTTTGCAAAGAAAATAATGTCCCCATCATCGTCTTCGATATGAATAAGCCCGGTAACCTGTACAATCTGGTAATGGGGGACGATTCAGTCGGGACGCTGGTGTCGAGTGAAGCGTAAATAATTTTATGACTTTTTGTTATGCAGCGGATTGAAGTAAAAAACTTTGGGCCTTTGAAAAATATAACCCTTGACATCAAGGATTATATGGTTTTTATTGGACCACAGGCTTCGGGAAAGAGTACGCTGGCGAAATTGATAGATTTTTTTTTAAATACCGGGGAGATACTCAAAACAAGCATCATCGCGAACATTTTAGTTGATAGAGTAATCAAAAAAGAAAAAACAGCTATAAATTTATCAAAAATTTTTGTCAATGAAATAAAGGAAGTATTTGTCGAATCCTTTCCTGCTTATACATATGGAAATCTAAGATTTATTTATTCGGATAAAATTCATATATCCATCAATGTAGAAAATGTAATTAAAAATATAGAACCTTACATTAGCTTTAATGATAAATTTTACAAAAATTTAGAAAGTTTTGATGAGAAGATTAGCGCTAATGTTTCTGACCTTAACTTCGATAGTACAACCGAAAGAAATCCATTCAATTTTTTATGGAATATTGTCCAGAAGGAACTTATAGAAGATTTATATAATCAATTGTTCTATACAGCTAAAAGTGTGAAAATTAATTTCATCCCTTCTGGCAGAACCGTTATCTCTCTCTTTTCAAATTCTATAACATTTATTGAAAATAATAATCTAGACCATTATAATACAGATTTCATTCAGTTCGCAAATTCGTTAAGAAAAGAGATGGCTTCTCCTACTTATGAAAAATTGTTTGGACTCTCAGGTAGAATTGATTCGGGGGCTAAGCTTATAAATGCCTTTTCGCTGGCAAATGAATTATCTTTCAAAATATTAAAAGGAGACTTTTGTTTGAGTAATACAGGTGATGAAATAATACATTATGAAGAAGAAGGGAGGAGAGTCAGCGTACCACTAAGACATACATCGTCAGGGCAACAGGAAGCAAGTTGGCTTATTAACACAATACATTTTCTGCTATTAAAATCGAGTGAAAGTACGGATACACTATATACAACAATAGTTGAGGAACCTGAAGCGCATCTATTTCCAGAAGCTCAAAGAGATATGACTTCTTTAATCACCTTGTTAGCTAATCAATATAATAACAGAGTAATTATTACTACTCATAGTCCTTATATTTTGGCAGCCTTAAATAATTTAGTAGAAGCCCATTTGGTAGGACAAAAAGAAGGCAAAAAAGCGGCAACCAGCGAAGTGATAAACCCTTTTCTGTGGATAAATCCTGAAAACTTATACGTGGGCTATTTAGATAATGGAGGGATCGAAAATATAATTGACACTGAAAGCCACCTGATCAAACATGAAATACTTGATGGCGTATCGGACGACATTATGAGAAAGTTTGATGATTTGCTTGAAATTCAGTATGACGAATGAGTAAAAACTGTAATCCATTTGGCAAAAAATGTGAACAAAATACTAACTACACTGCTAAGGAGATCGTTTTTAAAGATAAAAAAGCTGCACCTGAATTCAGGGTATTAAATAATTCTCGGCATTTTTTAATAAAATTAAAAGTTGATGGCTGCCTGCTGGGAGAAAAGATTGGTGTTCGCAAATGTGATTTTTTGCTGTTAGACTGTACAGACAATAAAGCATTCTTCATTGAATTGAAAGGTCAAAATTTAGGTGATGCTATTGATCAGATAAAGTCCACGATACCTCAGTTAATTACAAAGCTACTTGGTTTTAGCTTTTGCTGCCGAATCGTTCAATCAAAGGTTTTCGGAGCTAGGCAGCAGCGATATAAAAGAGATTTGACATTTTTTCTAAAAACTACTTTCCCCGATAACTCAACTAAGGTAAACGATTTGGTTCGCATTGAGAGCCAGAAAATAATTGAACAAATCTGATTTAACATCATGGAAGAAATAGAAATTTACTTAGAATCCGCCCAGGAAACGATGGACGGAGCGATCAAACACTTAGCCATCGAGCTAGGTAAAATCCGTGCGGGCAAAGCTTCGCCGCAAATGCTGGAAGGCATTCAGGTGGACTACTACGGTTCACCTTCGCCGCTACAAAACGTGGCGTCGGTCAATACGCCCGATGCCAGGACGTTGGCAATCAAGCCCTTTGAAAAGCGTCTGATTGCCGACATCGAGAAGGCGATTCGTAACAGTAACATCGGACTTTCACCCAACAACGATGGTGAAATCATCCGCCTGTCGGTGCCACCGCTCACCGAAGAACGCCGCCAGGAATTGGTGAAGCGCGTGAAGCAAGAAGTTGAAACCGCCAAGGTGAACGTCCGTAACGTGCGGCAGGACGCCAATAACTCCATCCGCAAATTGACCAAAGAAGGCGTGTCGGAAGATATGGTAAAAATCGGCGAAGACCGCGTCCAAAAACTCACTGACGATCACACCGAAAAAATCGATAAAATCTTTGAAGCTAAGGAAAAAGACATCATCGAGGTGTAATCGGGAAAGATCAGGCAGAATTACTTTCCTATCCGAGAGCGAAAGAGGTTCCTGTCAGTAGTTGACGGGATATATAAGTACCTTATCAACAAAAAGACCCATTTCGCTCAGAAAGGGGGTCTTTTCGCGGGGGGATCGGCTGCACTAGCGAAGATGCAAGTACCAGAGGCGGATAGCCTTATACTTCATTTAGGGCAACATCGAGCTTATCAAAGATCAGTCGAATAGCTTTAGCAATTTGGGCCGGATCGCGATTAAAAACGTTTTTAT
>NZ_JBGSXF010000521.1:0-6796 GCF_041751555.1 Persicitalea sp.
ACCCAATGAATTTTTGAAACGGGATGGCCATTCGCCCGAGCGGGTATTTGGCGTAGTGGAAACCTGACTGGAGACTAAAAGCTACTTGGGAACGAGTTGTAAATGGCTATCTTTTAGCATGATCTACCAGCGAATTATGCCTCAGTCTACTCTGCAAGATTTTTGGAGGAGTATTTTTCGGCCAGATCTTATGTATGACCCGGCTAAACAGCGTTTGGTTGGACCGTTCCCGTCACTACCCGAACATGGCCTGGAATTTTTCGCGAAGGGGTTGGTTACGTCGATGAACCCGCGCACAGGGATCGTGAATAAAGAGCCAAGGGTTACGATTTTTGGCCAGACCGTGTCCCGCCGTAATTATATGATGCCCTCCGAAGAATACTTGATGATTCGGGTTATTTTCACGTGGGGCCTTACACTGGTTGCTCAGAGAACCTATGTACAAAATGCTTCCTTAAAAAATTATGATGGCAAAGCTGTCAAATAAGGTAATTTTAACAAGAAATCTTTGATATTTAATAAATTAGCCTAAATTTATAGACATCTCCATCTGATCCGGTAAATTTCTGGAAAACCAGTTTGAATGTATCCAGCGAGAACAGTCAAAAATACAATATTTATGAATGTGGTTGCGGCACTTCTCCAGCTCAGGATGCTATTAATTCTTTCAATGGGCTGGTTTCTGATGAACATCCCCTGTTCAGTGCAGGCCCAGAAAAAGCGCATCGTTTTTGAAAATTTTCCTTCGGAAGCCGGGCTGCCCAGTATGATTCCTGATATTGCGCAGGACCATCAGGGCTATGTCTGGATCGCCACGGAGGATGGATTGATACGCTATGACGGGTACGATTTCGTGACGTACATTAATATTCCGGGCGACTCCACTTCCTTATCCCAGAATCGGGTTGAAAAGCTATACGTTGATTTTATGGGCGATCTATGGATCGGCTCTAAGTCGGACCTGGATCGATATAACCCGGCCTGCGACTGCTTTGTCAGGTATTCGGTCAAAGACTCTCCCACCGGGTATCAGCAGGCAGGGCAGGTCAATAGCTTCGCTGAAGATAAGAACAACAACCTCTGGATTGGTACTCAGCAAGGAGCGCTGTTCCGTTATAATCGGAAAACCAACCGATTCGTCCGCTTTCTGAATGATCCGGCTCAGCCCGAAAATATAGTGGGGGATGAGGTAAGGGAAATCTTGATAGATCGGAATAATCACCTTTGGATAGGCACAGGAGAGCCTTTTGGTGTTTCCGTTTCCAAGGGCAAAGGCGGGCTGTTACGGCTGGATTTAAACACGGGTAGCATAAAACGTTTTGTACATGATCCGGCTAACCCCAACAGCCTCCTCGACAATCGGGTGAGTGCCCTCCATGAAGATGATACCGGGAAGCTTTGGATTGGCACCTGCCAAAGCGGGCTACACTTCTTTGATCCCCGGAAGAAAGAGATTGTACGCATAACACCCGGTCTGGACAAACTATACGCTCCCCAGGGAAATATGGGCCAATGGTCTTCCTGTCCACACGTCAAATTTATTCGCCAGAGCGCCGATGGCGGTTTTTGGGTAGGAACTTATAACGGGGGACTCAATTATTATGATCCTGTTTCCAACGAACTCCATCACTATACCCACGATCCGAATGATCCTGGTTCGTTAAGTTCTGATCAGGTCTGGTGTTTTCTGGAGGACCGACAGGATAGGGTGTGGATAGGCGGCCTGCCGGGTAAGCTTCAGAAGATCGAACCATCCCTGCACAAGTTTACTAAATATACCCACGATCCAAAAAACCCCACCGGTTTATCCACTGGTCATGTTGTTGGGGCATACGAGGCCCCCACTGAGCCAGGCGTCCTGTGGCTGGGCACGCGGGGTGGGGGTCTCAATCGGCTGGATGCGGAAACGGGTCGATTCACCCACTTTCGCCACAATCCGAAGGATAAAAACAGCATCGCCAGTGATCTTGTCTGGACTTCCTACGAAGATCGAAACGGAACGCTCTGGGTAGGGACGGAGGCTGGGGTGGACACCCTGGATCGGAAGACTGGTAAGTTCACGCCCTTCCTATTGAAAAAAAACAACATCAGTACCCCCATGCCGTTCCCGGTCACGCGCATTCACGAAGACAAGCAGGGTGCGCTCTGGTTGGGTACATGGAGTGGCGGCATGATCCGTTTGAGTAAGGATAAAAAATCGGCAAAGCGGTATAATTTTTCTAATGAAAACCAGCAGTCGTTTTACAATAGTGTCTTTGCCATTCATGAGGCCAGAAACGGATCGATCTGGGCGGGTACTTTCCAGGGTGGGTTGTTTCAATACAATGCTCAAAAAGATCGGTTTGTGAGCCGCCTCAACGGGTACGGGATTACCGATGTTGTGGAGGACAGCACGGGAATCTTCTGGGTGGGTACTGTCAACGGATTGGTTAGCTTCAATCCGGAAAGTGGGGTTTTTCGACAATATTCCACTAAGGATGGAATGCCCGGCGGCAGTGTGAATGGTATCATTGCCGGAGAAAATGGCACTCTCTGGCTCTTTACTTCAAAAAACATAGTCCGGTTTGAACCGCTATCCGGCCAGACAACCTTGTATGGCAGTTCCGATGGCTTGACCGTGGCCGGCTTCAATCAAACCCAAGGCTTCAAAAGTGCCAGTGGACAATTGTATTTTGGGGCACAAGACGGCCTGGTTTCCTTTGATCCTAAGCAATTAAGCGGCAACCCCCATCCGCCGGATGTGCTTATAAGCAGTCTGCAAATAGCCGGAAAACCTTTTGATCTGCTGAGTTATAAAACCAATAGCGCTATCCAGATTCCGTTATCCCACCAGCAGAACGACCTGACCTTCGAGTACATCGGGCTGCATTTTACCAATCCTGCCAAGAATACCTACAAATACCGACTGTATCCCTACGAAACCGAATGGGTAGATGCCAGTACGCAGCGAACGGCCCGCTATACTAACCTCGATCCGGGAGAATACACTTTTCAGGTGATTGCCAGCAGCAGCGACGGGGTGTGGAACAAGGAAGGGGCCTCCATGCTACTTTACATAGCCTCCCCCTGGTGGACCAGATGGTGGGCGTATGCGCTTCTGGCCGGGCTACTTCTTGGTCTGGGCTACTGGTTTTATAGGTTCCAACTTTCCCGAAAACTCGCCTTCGCCGAAAGCAAACGCCTCAAAGAAATCGACCTCCTGAAAAATAGCCTGTACACCAATATTACCCATGAATTTCGTACACCCCTGACGGTCATTCTCGGCATGGCCGATACCTTACACAGCAAGGCTGTAGCGCAGCAGTGGAGCGATGCCGAACAGCCCTTGGAAATGATTCACCGTAACGGAGAAAACCTGTTACAGTTGGTGAATCAGATGCTCGATTTATCCAAGCTGGAAAGTGGTCATCTGGAATTGGAAATGTTGCAGTCGGATGTAATTCCTTATATAAAATACCTTTGTGAAAGCTTTCATTCGCTGGCTCAGGAAAAACACGTTGACCTGAGTGTCCATGCAGAAGTCGATGCACTGCTGATGGATTATGATGCTACCAAATTAGCCACGATCATTTCTAATCTACTGTCGAATGCCATCAAGTTTACACCCGAAGGAGGGAAGGTGATTGTAAATCTTAACCAGGTGTCAAGCCTCGGTCAGGATCATTTTTCAATCAAAGTAAAGGATACAGGGAAGGGCATTGGCGAGGCTGACATTCCTTACGTTTTTGATCGGTTCTACCAGGCCGATAGTTCCTCGGCCCGGCTACACGAAGGTACCGGTATTGGTTTGGCCCTGACAAAAGAACTGGTAGAACTCATGCACGGGAGGATAACGATAAAGAGTCAGGAGGGAAAAGGAAGCGAATTCATGGTGGAAATTCCGGTCACGACTACCGCACCCAAAGGTCCGGCTGTTCCGGCCTCGTCGGAAATTTTTCATGCTGCTCCCCGAATCAAAGAAGCATCCCTTTTAGAAAATGACCAGTCGCTGGATCTGCCCGTTGTCCTGATCATTGAGGATAATAAGGATGTCGTCAGCTATCTGATACTTACATTGGAGAATAAGTACCATTGTATCCACGCAGAAAACGGGCGAATTGGTTTAGAAATGGCCTACCAGAAAATCCCGGATATTATTATTTGTGATGTAATGATGCCTGGAATTGACGGGTATGAGGTTTGCGCCACGCTGAAAGCGGACGAACGAAGCAATCACATTCCCATTATCATGTTGACGGCCCGGGTTGAGCCAGAAGACCGGCTGACCGGATTATCGAAAGGGGCGGATGCTTATCTGGCCAAACCTTTTGAAAAAGCGGAGTTGCTCATCCGTTTGGAAAAACTGCTCGCCATCCGGCAACTACTTCAACAAAAGTATAGCAGTGGTCTTATCAGCAATACCCATCAAAACGGCATAGCCGACAATGGGGTTAGCAAATTCATGGCAAAAGTGGAAGGGATAATACTCGAACGTCTGGAAGACGAAGATTTCTCGCCCGATCAGTTGGGGGAGGCCATCCACCTTAGCCGCTCGCAGGTACACCGGAAAATAAAAGCCCTTACCGGAAAATCCACCTCCATTTATATTCGCCTGATTCGCCTGCAAAAAGCAAAAGAACTTCTCGCCTCCGATGATTTGACCATCTCAGAAGTCGCTTATCGGGTAGGCTTCAAATCTCCGGTCTATTTTTCTCAAATCTTCAAAGAAACCTTCGGAGAAAGTCCAACGGCAAGTCGCGATTGACTGATTTTCTTTAATCTGCAACAATAAAGAAAGCATTTGCAACAATGACGAAAGCAACACGATCCCGAATTGTGTTGCTTTGTAGTGTAGTACTGTAGTCCAAATAATAACTCATAAATCAGAAGGCACAAAAGCCGGGAAGCCGTTAAATCCAAAATCTTAAAACCAATCAATTCACACAAACAATAGAACAATGAAAATCAATAAGAACGACATTCCAGCAACCATGCAGGCACCGGATACCACCATGCGCGCACAGCCCAACTACGGGGGTATGACCGTATGCTTCAACGAAATGCCCAAAGGTACTGACTTTACGCCTCTGTTACAGGGGCTGGACCACGATAGTTGCCATTGTCCTCATTGGGGCTATGTGATAGAAGGAACTATGCTGGTAAAATACGACGATGGCAGCGAAGAAGTACTGCGGGCCGGAGACGTTTTTTATCTTCCCTCGGGCCACACCGCTATTGTGCAGGAAGCCATCAAATTCATTGAGTTTAGCCCGACGAAAGAATACAACGAGGTAATTACGCACGTAGGTAAAAAGATGGCAGAAATGGGGAGTTAACATCGACCGAGTTATCGGCTTATCCCGTGTTCTGAGTCCTCTCAGACCGTCCGCGCCGTAAGGCTGATTAAACCAGCGCGATCTTGTGTTTTTGTATTATTCATGGATTCACCTACCGTATAATAAAAAGTCTGAATATTTATAGGATTAAGGGGCAGTTCTTTGTACTTAGACTCAAATCGTTGGTCTGCTAAATATAAAAATCATGGATTTATTCGATTTCCAAAAATCCCGTCCTGACCTCTTTCCGCAGTTTACGCTGAAAGACACCTTGTTTTTATACTACAATTGCCCTCAGCGAGACGAAATCCTGCAATTGTACTCCAAGCACATCCAAATTTGCTTCACCATTAGTGGCAACCATATTTTTCATCATGGACAAAATACCTGGGTCTCAGATTCTAAAAAAGGTCTGTTTCTCAGGAAATGTACCTTTTTAAAAGAGTTGCCCCCTGATTATGATAATTGGGAGGTGCTGGCATTTTATTTAAAGGATGACTATTTGCGCTCCATTTTTGATGAATTCCGCCCTCATCTGAATTTGGTTGACCTTCCCGAACCAAACGAAGAAATGATGGAAGAATTTGTGATGGATGAACATATCAAGCTTTGTTTTCAAAGCTTGATCCCCTATTTCGGAGCCAAGAAAAAGTTGCCGGAAAGTATTTTAGAAAGCAAATTCAAGGAGCTGCTGTATAACGTTTTTGCTCATCCTGGCAATAAGCATATCCTGGCTTATATTTCTCGAATCGTCGATCGTTTCCAAACGCCAATTTGGAAAGTGATGGAAGAGAATTTCATGTATGATTTAAAGGTGAAAGAATTTGCTAATATCTCTAATAGAAGTCTGGAAACCTTCAAGCGTGACTTCAAAGAATACTACGGAACAACGCCGGGAAAATGGCTTACGGAGCGGAGATTGAACTTGGCCATGTCTATTTTGGAGGCGACGGACAAGACGGTCAGGGAAATCGCTTTTGAATCGGGATTTATCAACGCCTCTCATTTCAGCAGGGTGTTCAAACAGCGATTTGGTAAGCCCCCCACCGAGTTTCTTATTCCTCCAGCGAAAAAGTAAAGACATTGACCTTTTAAGAACAGTTCTTGCGAAAAGGAGCTACTAACTTTGTGCTGTTGCAAAACTTGGAAACCACCAAGCAGCTTTGCTTCGAGTGGTAGATTTAATGTTAGACCTAAACCTTAAGCCCTATGAATTATTCAGAATTAGCTCCCGAAATCAGCGGTGGTGTTATTTTGCGCAATAGCCAATACTACGACGAAGCCAGGTCGATCTACAACGCTATGATTGACAAAAAACCTGCTGCTTTTGCAAAATGCTTGAATACTGATGACGTGATTGCGGCGGTCAATTTCGGCCGGGCAAACGACTTAGAAGCGTCCATACTTAGCGGTGGTCATAACGGTGCAGGCTTAGGATTGGTCGATGATGGACTCGTAATCGATTTGTCCGAAATGAACGG
>NZ_JBGSXF010000522.1:0-4154 GCF_041751555.1 Persicitalea sp.
CTGCTTCATCATTTGGTGTTTAATTTAAGTTGATAAAATTCACTCTTTTTCGACACGTGCTGTAGCGCCCAACAAGTGCAACAGAGTTGCAAACGTACCAATTCTTAAATTGTTTTGCAAACCGGTCTCTCCAAAAGCTCATTGGTGTAATAAATAGGAAGAAATTTTATGCAACAATGCTGCAAATATAATTTTGAGCGTATATTTGCAGCATTGTTGCACATAACTAATCACGACGAATCAAAATGAAAAAATCATTTCAAAAAATCGGGTGGGGCCTGCCGGGGATGACCGTGCTGGTTGGCTGTATTGATAACGAGAGGGAGCAAATGTTAAATGAATACTAATATTAGCAGCTAATAATCTGAAAGACAATGGCCTCCATTCAAATATCCCGCTCTGATTTGGTGGGCATTGGTAGCGCCACCCTTTGTGTGGCGCACTGTTTGCTCACACCCATTTTGATCTCAATGGCTGCCGCCTACGGTTGGTGGCCTGGGCTTTCCTACCTCTTCGTGCTCGTCAGTTTTTATGCTGCCTTCGAAACCAGCCAGCACAGTGTGGGTTCACCCTGGCTATCGCTTATTTGGATCAGTTTCACCTTGCTCGTTGTCTCGGTGCTTTTCGAGGAAGACTACGCTTGGCTGGAAATAATCGGCTACGTGGCAAGTGCCGGACTCATCCTGGGCCACCTTTTCAACATTCGCTATTGTAAGAATTGTCGTACCCGTCAAACGAAGTAAGCTCTCCATTGCGGTGCCACGAAACCTTTCTTTGAGTTGGGAGAATCAATCCTCTCAACCAAATCCTGCTGGTTAAAACAGCCTTTACAGTGGTTCTTTTCGCAAATGTATTCAGTGCATGAACAACACAGATTTTGATGTCATTATCGTGGGGGGCAGCAGCGCCGGGCTGTCGGCAGGCTTGGCATTGGGCCGCGCCCTGCGCCGGGTATTGATCCTCGACAGCGGCCAGCCCTGTAATGGGCAGACTCCACATTCACATAATTTTTTCACGCAGGATGGTAGCACACCCCAGCAAATACTAGCCACGGCCAAAGCCCAGCTTGCCCGGTACCCAACGCTTACCCTCCGGCACGAACTGGCGACGTACGCCCAAAAAACCGATACCGGCTTTGTCGTCACCACGAAATCCGGCCAGGTTTACCAGGCCCAAAAACTGATTGCGGCAACTGGGATCAAAGATCTACTCCCCACCATCGACGGCTTTGCTGCCTGCTGGGGTATCTCGGTCATTCATTGCCCATATTGCCACGGCTACGAATTCCGGCAGCAGCCAACCGGAATCCTGGCAAATGGCGACACTGGGTTTGAGGCGGCCAAATTGATCTCGAACTGGACGCCGACGCTAACGCTATTTACCAATGGCCCATCGACCCTCTCGCCGGAGCAGACCCAGAGCCTGCAAAAGCATCAGATTGCTATCGATGAACGTACAGTTGCCCACCTCGACCAACGCAAGGGGTACCTTGACCGCGTGATATTCACTAACCGATCCAGCGTTGACCTAAAAGCCCTTTATGCCCGGCTGCCGTTTGTGCAGCATAGCGACATTCCGGCCCAATTGGGTTGCGACCTTACGGAGCAGGGATATATCGCAACCGATGTGTGGCAAAAAACGTCGGTAGCCGGACTGTTCGCCTGTGGGGACAACAGCACGTTTATGCGCTCTGTGGCAAATGCCGTGTACAGTGGTTCTATGGCTGGGGGATCTGTGAATATGGAACTCATTAATCAGACCTTCTGATGTTCTCGGATGCAACAGAGCCATCAGGAAAGCCAGATCTACACTAGCTCAGGGCTTAGTCCGGTGGCCCTTCGAGACCAGCCAGCGTCGAACGAATCATCGATCCCGTTTTCAACAGTTGCCATTACAAAAACCAATTTCCCAATGAACCAATATAAACTACCCGTTACGGTGTTATCGGGCTACCTGGGAGCCGGGAAAACCACCCTGCTCAACCATATCCTGCACAACAAGGAGGGCCTGAAAGTAGCCGTCATCGTCAACGACATGAGCGAGGTTAACGTGGACACCCAGCTCGTGGAGCGCGAAAATACCCTCTCCCGTACTGAGGAACGGCTGGTCGAAATGTCGAATGGCTGCATCTGCTGCACCCTGCGCGAAGACCTGATGATCGAGGTCGAAAAGCTGGCGAAGGAGAAGCGGTTTGACTATCTGCTGATTGAAAGCACGGGGATTTCCGAACCCGTACCCGTGGCCCAGACCTTCAGCTTCGTGGACGAGGCCAACGGCATCGACCTCTCGCGCTGGGCCACCATCGACTGCATGGTGACGGTCGTGGATGCGTTCAATTTTGCAAAGGACTTCGGTTCGGCGGACACGATCCAGACCCGTGGCCTGAACGACGACGCGCAGGATGTGCGCACGATCGTGAACCTGCTTACCGACCAGATCGAGTTTGCCGATATCATCCTGCTCAACAAAACCGATCTCGTACCCGCCCGCCAGCTGGGCGAGTTGAAAGCCATTATCCGCTCCCTCAATCCTGGGGCCCAGATTATCGAATCCACGTTTGGGAAAGTGAGTCCGTCGCGGCTGCTTAATACGGGCCTGTTCGATTTTGAAAAAGCTTCCCAGAGCGCCGGATGGATTCAGGAACTCGAAAACCAGGCCAACGGCCAGGGCCATACGCCCGAAACCGAGGAGTACGGAATCGGCTCGTTCGTCTTTCGCGACAAACGTCCCTTCCATCCGATGCGTTTCTGGAACTACCTCGACGAGGGCTGGCACGCGGGTATCATCCGGTCCAAGGGCTTGTTTTGGATTGCCGCCCGCCCCGACGAAGCCCTCAGCTGGAGCCAGGCCGGCGGCTCGCTCCGCGCTGAGAGTGCGGGCGTATGGTGGGCCAGTATGCCCCTTCGGGAGCGGATGCGGTACGGTTCCTTCATCGAAAACCAGCCGCTCATCGAGTCGCGTTGGGACAAGCGTTTCGGCGACCGGATGAACGAACTGGTCATCATTGGCCAGGATCTAAACGAAGCAGTGATCCAGGCCGAAATGCAGGCCTGTTTGTGTTCGGAGGAGGAAATCCGACGGATGGAGCAGAAAGGCCACTTCGATGATCCATTTCCAATCACCTCAAGAGAGGAGCAGGGTTGATTTTATGAAAAGATTCAGTTTGCCTGATTCAATGCACTGGATCAATCCTTCGCAGCGATTGCTCCAGTGCCTTGATTTCCCGCAAGAATTCCTGCTGCACGGCCAGCATCTGGTCGGGCGTCAACTCGGGGGCTGAGTCGTGATGGTGGTCATGGCCGTGACCCGCATGATCGTGCTGGTCTTCAAAGCCAGGTACTTCGATAAGTCGGCCTTCCCACTCGGCCAATGCCATGGCCAGGCTGTCGAGCCGGGAGTTTGGCTGACCAGCTGATCGGGTGCGGAAGGAATCCAAAACAAATTCGACATTCATGTGTCGTTCCACCGCTTCCAGATGCAGTTCGTTTGCCTGGTTCAGCATTGTACTATTTGTTCCGTCGGAAGAGCAAGCCTGACTATTGAGTATGCCCGATAGGAGTAAAATAGCCAGAAAAAATTGATTCATTTTTGGAATGGGGTCAATTCTAGAAATTTTTAGGAAGATAAATTCTTCAAACACTTGCATCATCATTGCAAATATCAAGATAACTAACTACTCTTGCAACTTAGTTGCACAAAATCCCAAATCCTATGCTCCTCGCGACCAACCTGACCAAATCGTACGGCTCCAATACCGCGCTCGACCGACTCAACCTCCTCATTCAGCCCGGCGAAATATTCGCCCTGCTCGGGCAGAACGGGGCGGGTAAAACCACCACGATCAACCTGTTCCTGGGATTCATCGAACCCACGGCGGGCGAGGCGATGATTAACGGCCTGTCCGTAGCGGAGAATGCCCTGGAAACCAAGAAATACGTGGCCTATATTCCCGAGACGGTGATGCTCTACCCCAATCTGACGGGCATCGAGAATCTGGAATTCTTCTCCTCCCTGGCCGGATTCAAGTATTCCGAAGGGGAATTATCAAACTATCTGTCCAAGGCGGGCTTACAAGAAGCCGCCCACGGGGAGCGGTTGGGCGGATATTCCAAGGGAATGCGCCAAAAAGTGGGAATCGCCATCGCCCTGGCCAA
>NZ_JBGSXF010000523.1:0-9401 GCF_041751555.1 Persicitalea sp.
CCACTACGAATTCCACACCAGCCAGGAAGCCACCTACCTGCAGGAACTGGGGCTGGACTACGCCTACAAAGGCCTCGTCGGCGAACACCTGGAATTTTTCAAGAGCAAAGAGCGTCGTCAAAAACTCGCGGCTCTGCTCGGCCCGGACGATACCCACGCGGACATCCGCCGCAAGATGCTGGCTGTAGTCTTCGGCATTGGCCACGTCAGCCTGCCCGCCTTCGTGCAGGCCCACGCCGCCGCCTTCGCCGCCGACAGCGACCGCCCCGAGCGCGAGCTGGAGCGCTACCAGCTCAGCGACTTCTACTGGGGACTCATCGCGACTACCTACAAGTACCACGCCGCGCAGCCGGGGTTGTACGACTTTCTGCTGGAAGTATTTTCCAACGTCTTCTCGCTGACCAAAAGCACGGGCCTCACCAAAGACGCAAGTCTGCTATTATCGGTCTGGAAAGATTCCATCGCGTACCGGGACGCCTTCCGCGAAATCTCTGCCCGCATCGCCACCGATCTTGACGTACAATCTCTGCTCGACGCCAGCCCGCTCGACGACCTCCAGAGCGACGACCTCTTCCGCATCATCGACTTCAAAATCATCCACGACTTCACCGAGCGCATCGTGGCCGGCAGCACCGACGCCGAAAAGGTGAGCCAGTGGATCAAGAGCCGCGAGAATAAGTATTGGTTCGCCGAATTCGCGGACTACTACGCCGCCCTCGGCCACGCCACTGAGTTGCTCGACCTGGTGCAGAAGTACATCCCCGCGCCTTTCCCGACCATCGAGGAGGGCATCCGGCGCTACGGCGACCAACTCTATCGGGCCGACTTCCACTACCGGAAGTTCATCTGGCACTACCGCAACACGTCGCAGGACAAAGCGCTGGGATTACTTTTTGGCAAAGTCGAAAAGGTGTATTCCAACGACTGGCTGCTGCCACTCAACAACCAGTGGCAGACGACCATCGACGCCGCCACCGAATGGCCCATCCTGCCCCAAACCTCGCAGGCGCGCTTCTACAAGCACCAGGTCGAGCCGATCCTTGCCAAAGGACAGCGGCTGTTCGTGGTCGTCTCCGACGCGCTTCGCTACGAATGCGGGGCCGAGTTTGTGCAGCGCGTCAAGGCCGAAAACCGTTACGAGGGGGAGATTCAGCCGCTGCTTTCCGTTCTGCCTTCCTACACCCAACTGGGCATGGCCGCCCTGCTGCCGCAGCAGTCGCTCACCATCGCGGAAGGGAGCGACAAGGTGGTCGCGGACGGTATCCCCGCCCTGGGTTTGCAGGGTCGCAACCGCGTACTCGAAGCCCTGGCGGGCTATAAGGCCATCGGCATTCAGGCCGAAGACTTCATGAAAATGAACTCCTCGACGGAGGGGCGGGCCTTCGTGAAGCAATATGACCTGATCTATATTTTTCATAATCAGATTGACAAAACCGGGGACGACAAAACCACGGAAGACGAAGTGTTTGCCGCCGTGGATCGGGAACTCGACTATCTGATGGAGGTCATCAAAAGAATAGCGAACATGAACGGTACCAACGTCTTCATCACCTCCGACCACGGTTTCCTCTACCAGCACCAGCCATTGGACGAGTCGGACTTCGCCCACGTGCAAGTGGAAGGCGAAATCTGGAAGGAAAACCGACGGTACATCATCGGCAAAGATTTGAAAACCAACGCCAGCACTCGCCACTTCACGGCTTCGGCGCTCAATCTGGACGGAGATTTCGACGTGCTGATCCCGAAATCCATCAACCGCCACCGGGTCAAGGGCGCCGGGTCGCGGTTTGTCCACGGAGGCGCTTCCTTGCAGGAGGTCGTCATCCCGCTGATCAAGGTGACCAAGAAGCGGCAAAACACCACCCGCCAGGTAGCGGTGGATATCATTCAGCAGACCAACAAGATCACCACCAACCTGGTGTCGGTTTCGTTTCTGCAAACGGAACTGGCCACCGATAGTGTGCTGCCGCGCACGATCCGCGCGGCTTTTTACGCCGGCGACGGGGAGCAATTGAGCGATCAGTTCAACTTTATTTTCGACATCGAAGAAGGCAGCGAACGGCAGCGGGAAGTGAAGCATCCATTTCAGTTGAGCAGCAAGGCCAGCGGGAAGTACAAGAATCAACGCGTGAAGCTAATACTGGAGGAGCCGGTGGAGGGGTCGTCCAAATGGCGGCCGTACAAGGAGTACCTTTACACGCTCAATATTTCATTTTCGAGCGACTTTGATAATTTTTAGAGGTAGTCTGAGGACGATTGAAGGGATAGTCAAGCGATGTGACACTTTTGTTTAGCATAGGGCCATCCGTTGAAAGGATATATCCTAATCCCGTAGGGATTCAATATTTATAGATGAATGTATCCTGGTTTAGTGGTGCGACCCCTACGGGGTCGTATGTTCGCTTCTATGCATGTTTCTACAAATATTTGAATCCTACGGATTCTTTTCATCCCTCCTAAATCCAAAGAACCTACTAAAATTGACCCATTGATAACGCATGAACCCCATCGACGACCTCCTCAACACCCACTTCCCCGGCAAGGTAGTCCGCAAGGACCTGACCAAACTGGTGAAGGGCAACGCCATCGTCCCCACCTACGTGCTGGAGTACCTGCTGGGCCAATACTGCGCCACCGACGTGGAGGACACCATTGCCGAGGGCGTCGAGAACGTAAAAAACATCATCGCCCGGCACTTCGTCCACCGCGACGAGGCGCAGATAATCAAGTCTACGATCCGTGAAAAAGGCTTGCACCGCATTATCGACAAAGTCGCCGTGCGCCTCAACGACATGAAGGATGTGTATGAGGCAGAGTTTGCCAATCTGGGCCTTAAAAAGGTCGTAATTAATGATCTCATTGTCAAAGAACACCAAAAACTACTATCCAGTGGGGTGTGGTGCATCGTGACGATGGGCTACTTTCCCTCGGACGAGCGCGACGTGTCGCCCTGGATCATCGAGAGCCTGAAACCGATTCAGATCGCCAACATCGACGTCGAAGAATACAAAACCGCCAGAAAAAATTTCACAAAGGACGAGTGGATCGATGCTTTGATGCAGTCAATCGGTCTCAATCCGGCTGAATTTTCCTTCCGCTCCAAACTACTCCAACTGTGTCGGCTGATTCCCTTCGCCGAAAATAACTACAACCTCATCGAGCTGGGGCCTAAAGGCACGGGTAAGTCGCACATCTATTCCGAAATGTCGCCGCATGGCATGTTGATTTCCGGTGGGGAGGTCTCGAAGGCCAAGCTGTTCGTCAACAACAGCACGGGGGAAATCGGCCTGGTGGGCTATTGGGACGTAGTGGCCTACGATGAATTCGCGGGCAAGACCAAAAAGGCCGACCGTGGCCTGGTCGATATTCTAAAAAACTACATGGCCAACAAATCTTTTTCGCGGGGAACGCAGGTCTATGGCGCGGCGGCTTCCATGGTGTTCGTCGGCAACACGGACCATTCTGTCCCCTACATGCTGAAACACGCCAACCTGTTCGAGGCCCTGCCCAAAGACTACTACGACACGGCGTTTCTGGATCGTATTCACGCCTACCTGCCGGGATGGGAAGTGCAGAAACTACGCAACGACATGTTCACCGCCGATTTCGGTTTCATCGTGGACTACCTGGCCGAGGTACTCAAAGAACTCCGCAAAGAGGACCACACCCAGGCCTACACCGCGTACTTTCAACTCTCGGACAGCATCACCACCCGCGACAAAACGGCCATTGCCAAGACTTTCTCAGGTCTGGTGAAAGTGATTTTTCCCGACGGGAATTTCACCAAGGAAGAAGCCAAAGAATTGATCGAGTTCGCCATCGAATGCCGACGCCGGGTCAAAGAGCAACTCCGCCTCATGGACGACACCTTCGAGGCGGCCGATTTCAGCTACACGGACAAGGCGTCGAAAATCAAGAAAGTAGTCTTCACGCTGGAAGAAATCGAGTACGGCCGGGCGGAGGCCGAGCCGGAGGACGTCATTGATACCTCCGAAAGCGCACCCGCCGAAGAAAACCAACCAGCTTCCAATGCCGCCAGTTCCAAAACCCGACAAATCAGCATCCGGGACAATCAAACGGGTGTTTCCTACGAAAAGCTTTTCGGAGAATACTTAATTGGGGCCACGGACATTAAGGTGACCGACCCTTACGTGCGCTTGCCCTATCAGCTCAGGAACTTCATGGAATTTGCCACGCTGGTCGCCAAGACGAAGTCTGACGATCAGGAGGTAAAACTGCATCTGGTCACGAACAACAACGAAGACTACCTGGAAAACGCCAAAGAGTCGTTCACCGAGATCGCCGATTCGCTGGAACCCTGGGGCATCGTATTTTCCTACGAATTTGACGAAGTCGTCCATGATCGCTCCATCGAGCTGAACAATGGCTGGGAAATCGTGCTGGGCCGCGGGCTGGATATTTTCCAAAAAACAAACGGTAAGTACGACATCGCGGAACACTACCAGGAGAAGCGGCAGTGTAAGGTGTGTAAAATTACCTTTTTGGCTTCTCCTGAGTAACACGTTGCCGCCCGCAGTTATTATTCCTCCAAAAGTGCCATCTCCTCGTCCAGTACCTCAAACTCGTAAAGCGCTGGGGTACAGAATTGGGTATAAAACAAAAAAGCACTTAGCGAACAAACGCTAAGTGCTTTACTTCCAAGTGATTCTGTAGGGATTCGAACCCCAAACCTCCTGATCCGTAATCAGGTGCTCTATCCAATTGAGCTACAGAACCATTCCGCTAATGGGACTGCAAAAGTAGTGCATCATTGGGTTTTCACCAAAACATTTTTCTTGATTTTTATAAAGAACCATCCACGGGCTGCTATAAACCCTGAAAATCAGGCTTCCGCTTTTGTAAAAAAGCCATGATTCCTTCGGCCGTATCGCGCGATTGGCCAAGTACATCCTGCTCTTGCGCCTCCACTTCCAACATCGTTTCCAGGTCGGAATTCAATGATTGGTTGAGGGCTCGCTTCATGGCTCCGATGGCACGGGTGGGCGCGTGGCGGTAATAGGCGATGGTTTCGGCCACGGCGGCGTCTAGTTCCGTGGCTGGTACGGCGCGTTGGACCATTCCGATTTGAACGGCTTCGGGGCCATAGATGCGGCGGCCCGTGGAGGCAAGGTCGAAGGCGCGGGCGGTACCGACTAGCCGGGGCAGAAAAAAGGTAGAACCGGCATCGGGCATGAGTCCGATACCGACGAAAAGCTGAGCAAAATAGGCTTCTTCGGGCATGATGACCACGTCGCAGGCCAGCGCCAGCGAGCAGCCCGCTCCTGCCACCAAACCATTGAGGCGGCATACAACTGGCTTGGGAATAGTACGCAAAGCCCGAATCATGGGATTGTAGCGGCTGCGCAGGGCGTTACCCATGCTAGGGTTTTCGCCCAGTCCGGCTTTCAGGTCGGCCCCGGAGCAAAAGGCTTTGTCGCCCGACCCGGTCAGCAGCACGACCCGGACGGTGTCGTCTTCGGCGGCAGCGGTTACGGCCTGAGTGATTTCCTGAATGAGGTCAGGACTAAGGGCATTATGTACCTGCGGTCGGTCGAGGGTTATGCGCGCCACACCATCGGCGACTTCATAAATTAAGTTTTGGTACATCAAAAAGTAGGGTTAACAGCGGATGATCCAGCCGGGAAAGGCTGGGAATTAGAATAAAAAGCAAACCATTAACTACCGGGGCATGAAGGCCCCGGAGTCGGAACATAAAGGGGACGAAGTAAAAGGCATTGACTTTAAAAGAACAAAAACACCGCCGACATACTGATTACCACGCCCAAACCTAACCCGGCGGATACCTGCGCGGGCGTGTGAGCATCGAGGCGCAGCCGCGCACTTAGCAGAAAACCTGTGGCAATGACACTGAGGACAAGGGGAATGAACAGTCCAAAATCACCGAAGCGCAGGATAACTCCCCCTAAGGCTCCCAAACAGCCACCCATACCTGTGGCGTGAGCACTGATCTGCCAATTCAGGCTGATAACGGCAACGAACACCAAAGAAACCGTAATGCTGGCAAGAATTACTGCAACCTGAGGGGCCAGTTCGCCGATAGGCTGGAACTGCCAGCCAAATAGGTAGATGCTTACTGAGTAGATGAGAATGGTAGCCAGATAGGGCAACCGCCGATCGCGCAGGGTTTGGAGCTGCAAACTCCTGACAAAACCCAATCGGTACATATAGTAGATGACCAACGCCGGCACCACGAAAGTATTCATGAATAGCAGTACTAACAGACTGACCCGCGCCGAAGGACTCAAGGCGATAACGCCAACGAGTTCGGGCGCCAAACCAAAGAGAAGGCCGAAAATGTAGGTAGGCAGCAGCAGCGGGTGCAGGGCGACGGAAAGAACAAGGGCAAGGCGGCGATTCAATACAGCGTGTTTCAGTTTCGACTTGTGAAACAGCAAAAGTACCCTTTCTGTTGAGTTGTACAGTTGTTTATTCGTTTAGGATTTTTGCCATATATTTTGCGGGCATATGGTTGGGCAGCCCAAATTTCCACATCTAGACAAATCCACATCTTAACCCTTAAACAAAAATCCTAGATTTGCTTCCTTAGCCGCGCCACCGGAATATTGAGTTGCTCGCGGTACTTGGCCACGGTGCGGCGGGCGATGTTGTAGCCTTTGGCGTTCAGGAGTTTTTCCAGTTTGTCGTCGGAGAAAGGCTTGCGCTTGGGCTCGTTTTCGATGAGTTCCCGCAGAATATTCTTGACCTCGCGGCTGCTGGCGTCCTCGCCGGAGTCGGTGGCGATGCCCTCGGAAAAGAAATACTTGAGCGGATAAAGACCAAATTCTGTCTGTACGCACTTGCTGCTGGCCACGCGTGAAACCGTCGAGACATCCATGTCGATGACCGCAGCGATGTCCTTCAGGATCATGGGCCGGAGTCTGGTTTCGTCGCCGTCGAGAAAGAAATCGTACTGGTAGTTCAGAATGGCCGACATCGTGCGCATGAGCGTGGCCTGTCGTTGCTTGATTGCGTCGATGAACCATTTGGCCGAGTCCAGTTTCTGCTTGACGAAGGTTGCCGTTTCCCGAACGCTTTTATTCGTTTTGTCGCTCTTGTGGTAGGTGTCGAGCATATCGGAGAACGTGCGGTTGATCCGTAGTTCGGGGGCATTCCGGGCATTCAATGTCACCTCAAGATCGCCGTTGTGGTTGCTCAGTATGAAATCGGGCGTGAGATAGTGTGAGCGGTCGTCGTCGCCCTCCACCGAGCCGGGCTTGGGATTTAGTTTAGTAATGAGTGTAAGGACATCGTAGGCTTCCTCGCTCGAAATCCCCAATCGCCGCTGGATCTTCTCGTAGTGTTTTTTCGAAAACTCCTCGAAATAGTGTTCGATGGTCTGAAGAGCCAGCTGTACCGTCACGTCCGACTGCTCTCGTCGCCGGAGTTGCAGCAGCAAGCATTCCTGCAAACTGCGGGCACCGATGCCCGCTGGCTCCAAAGCCTGTACCATTTTCAAGACACGGTTCAGTTCACATTCGGTAGTGTATATACCCTGTGTAAACACCAGGTCGCTGGCAATGGATTTAAGAGCCCGGCGCAAATAGCCATCGTTTTCAATACTACCCAGCAGGTGAAGTCCCAGAAAGCGCTCTTGTTCAGTAAGGTGCAGGAAGCCGAACTGCTGAAATAGGCTGTCGTGCAGCGTCATGTGTGTTGCTACGGGAAACTCCCGGTCTTCTTCATTGTTGTATGAGCCATCGCCATACATTTTGTAGCCGCCCATATCCTCATGCTGTAGGTAGCTGTCCAGGTCCAGGTCATCCTGCTGGCTTTCCTCATATTCGTTCCCGTCGTTTTCTGCGAGGTCGTATTCGTTTTTTACAATCTCCTCTTGTCCTTCTTCCAGGGCCGGATTGATTTCTATCTCTTCTTTGATGCGGGCATCGAGTTCGGCAGTGGGAACCTGTAGCAACTTTATGAATTGGATCTGCTGCGGGGATAGTTTTTGCAGAAAACCCTGATTGATTAAAAGTTTTTGCATGAGTTAGTAAAGGTTGTTCATGGTGGATTATATGTGTTCATTCTGGCCTCAAGCACCCCCTCGACAATCAACGGTTACTTCTCAATCAATATTGGTGCCAAGTTATCGCATTACTCTGAACAAAGTAACTGATTGATAGATATTTTTTTATAAAAAACTTATTTCCAGCAGGTTAAATGGGAGGACTCAAATATTAAAAATAATTTTTAGTATTTGAAATGTAGGCTTGCATTGGGGGAACTACGCAGCGACGTAGGTTTTGGACGGCTAATTCGTAATTTTGCCCCGCTTGGCAAAAATGCCCTCCACTGTTATTTATTTTTCATTGTCTATCTAATTGATGGGTCCTGTACAGATTAAACAAATTCTACAAAGTGCCGAAGTCAGCCAACCCGTAGAAATCAAAGCTTGGGTGCGTACAAAGCGCGAAAGCAAAAACGCCATTTTCATTGCTCTCAACGATGGCTCCACGCTACACAACATTCAGGCGGTAGCCGAGCCGGGGCAGTTTCCTGAAGCTATCCTGCGTCTTATTACGACGGGAGCCTGCCTGAAAGTCACAGGAACGCTGGTAGAGTCGCTGGGTTCCGGGCAGTCGGTGGAGGTCAAAATACAGGATGTCCACATTTACGGAGCCGCCGATCCGGAAGAATACCCGCTGCAACCTAAGAAGCATTCGCTGGAGTTTCTGCGTGAAATTGCGCACCTGCGGCCGCGCACCAACACATTTTCGGCCATCCTCAGGATTCGTCACGCCCTGGCTTTTGCCGTCCATAAGTACTATAATGACAACGGCTTTTTCAACCTCCACACGCCCATCATCACCGCATCCGACGCCGAGGGTGCGGGTGAGATGTTCCGCGTCACGACGCTGGACGCCGAAAAACCGCCCCGCGACGAGGCCGGAAAGATCGACTATAAGGAAGATTTCTTTGGCCGCGAGACCAACCTGACCGTGTCGGGCCAACTGGAAGGCGAGCTGGGTGCGCTGGCTTTGTCCAAGATTTATACCTTCGGCCCTACGTTCCGGGCCGAAAATTCCAATACCACCCGCCACCTGGCTGAGTTCTGGATGATCGAGCCGGAAATGGCGTTTTTCGACCTAAACGACAATATGGATCTGGCGGAAGATTTCGTGAAATATGTGATCCGCTACGCCCTGGACAACTGCGCCGACGACCTAGAATTCCTCGAAAAGCGCCAGACTGACGAGGGAAAAAGCAAGCCGCAGGCCGAGCGTTCGATGCCGCTGAGCGAGAAACTCCGCTTCGTGGCCGACAATCCTTTCGAACGACTTACCTACACGGAGGCGATCAGGATTCTGGAAAATTCCAAGCCGCACAAGCAGAAGAAGTTCCAGTACCACGTGGAATGGGGTGTGGACCTGCAGAGCGAGCAC
>NZ_JBGSXF010000524.1:0-2227 GCF_041751555.1 Persicitalea sp.
CCCTTTCCCCACACCGGTATCTCCTCGATAAGCAACATACCCACCTCATCGCAGTAGTCCAGCAGGTTGGTGGCTTGCGGGTAGTGCATGATTCGGGTGAAGTTGCAGCCCATTGCCTTCATGGCATCAATGTCAAATTTAACGATATGGTCCGGTTCGGTTTGTCCGTAGGCCCGGTGGTCGGCCACCCTGTTGAATCCATTCAGATGTACAGCTTCGCCATTTAACAGCAACTTGTCGCCTCGGGCCTCAATTTTTCGGATGCCGAAACGGTCGGTACTGGTATGCACCGTGTTGTTATCTTTTTTGGCTTTCAGAGTGGTATGCAGTTGATAAAGGTGCGGGTTGTCAAAATCCCATAACCGCACTTCCTCCTGAGCTAGCGCAAAAGCCACCTTGGTGCTTGCTTCACCCCGCGCCGGGACGGTAACTTCTGTTTCGCTGGACGGGCAGTTCGCGCATTCCTGAATACTCGAGACCAGTACTCCTGAGAATTCGCGGTCGGACTGGTTGGCTATTCTAATCGAGGCGTTGACCGTGGCCTGCCCGGTTTCAAGATCAGGCTCAGCGACAATATGTTGCCATACGATACGCTGGTCGTTGTTACGCACCAGTTTAACTTCCCGGCTAATACCTCCCCAGTGCCACCAGGCCCCATAACCGTATTCGTTGTTAGCCGAAAGAGCGATGGTATTGTTCTGGCCAGGTTGAATGATACCGGTGACGTCAAACTCAAAGGGAGTATAACCCCCAACGTGCTTCCCCAGGTACTGACCGTTCAGCCAGACTTCGGAGGTTTGGTACACCGCTCCGAAGCACAACCTTATTTCACTCCCTTTCCAGTCCATGGGAAGCGTAAACGCTTTGCGGTAGTAGCCGGTGCCCGTGAAGTTGGCGTATGCATTTTCCGTATCCCAGTTGCCCGGCACGGGGAGTTGATCCCACTGCTCACTTTCGTAGTTCGGCTGTGTCCACTCCTGAGTTTTGGACAACAGTGAGTCATCGGTGAAATGCCAGGCGCCGTTCAGGGAAAATTCCGCAGAGCCACTTTGTGCAAAGGAGCTTACCGGCTGGGCAGCAAGGGACAGGCTTCCGCTCAAAAGTATTATCCACATCAGGGTTGTGTACTCTTTCATAAGTTTACGTTGCTTATTTTGTAAGAAAAAGAGAAGGCAAGGCTACCACTACTTTGTGCGTTGCTTTTGCTACCTTAATCAATCTGATCGTTGGCGTCCACCTCGCTAAGCGGGATCATCCAAAAGTAGTCGGTAGCGGGGTTAAAACTTCTTGTCCCGGCCCCCATCGCTTTCTCAAAGCCCGACTCATCGGCGTAGACCACGTGGCCGGTGGCATCGTCGATCATCGGCACCTGGAAGTTGTTGTTCCACGCATCGATGGACAGGGCCCGTCCGTAGATCTTACCGGGCAGCACATCTTCGGCAATTTCCCAGCGGCGAATGTCGATCAGCCGCAGTCCTTCTCCGGCCAGCTCTACCTTGCGCTCTCTTCTTAGAATCCGGCGCAGTTCGTCGCGGTTATCGGTGGTCACCGCAGGATAAGCGTCGGTTTCCGAGGCAGCCACGCCGTAGGCCCGGGCGCGTACTTCGTTCAGCGCGTTGCGAGCAGCCGTCAAGTCTCCCGCCGGGTTCTCAATATTGGCTTCGGCGACGATCAGGTACATCTCGGCCAGGCGAATCTGGATAATGTCTAACCCTACATTGATACGGTCAACCAGGCCAGTAGCATCCACGTATTTTTTCCACACAAAACCCGAATAAGAGGCAGCGGCACTCGTTACGTCAGCATAGTTGGTAGAGTCGGGATTCACATAATACGTAAAGCCGGGGTCAAATACGGGATCTATGTTGCCGTTGGTAAAAATGCTGGCGTTGAGTCGGGGATCGCGGTTCATGTAGGGATTCAGCGGGTCAAATGCCGGGTCTTCGTCTATTGGCAGTCCGTTCACCGTTTCGTACGAATCGGCTAGGTCGCGGGTAGGAATCAAGATAGACCAGCCATCACCCCCTGAGCGGCGGGGCCCCAGCAATTGCACCAGCCCCAAGTCTTTCACGTTCGTGAGATAACCCGCCGAGAAGATCACTTCCTCGTTGTTTTCGCCCGCGTGGGTGAACAGGGTTCGGTAATTGGGATACAGGGCGTAGCCGCCGTTAGCGATCACCTCCTGCGCCTGGGTAGCGGCAGTGGCGTAGTCCTGCTGGTACAAGGC
>NZ_JBGSXF010000525.1:0-7224 GCF_041751555.1 Persicitalea sp.
TCTCCATCACCGAATATCTTTGGTCCACGCCCAGGGAGTTCAGGGTATTAATAAGCTCGGGGGAAAGCTTATGCATGAGGGCATTCGTCAGATCGGTGGTCTGGAATGCGTGGCGTGGGGTGGCTGTGGATGCTGATAGTAGGTTGATCATGTCGATCTCCTGGGGAACCGAGATTAAATCCGCTTGTTGTTACTGCTAATGCTTGATTATTCAGTAAGGTACTAATCAATGCATGTGCCACAAACACTCTGAGCGGAGTATCTTAGTAACTCGTTTGAAATAGGGACTTGCGGCGGGAAGTCGCATTCAGTAGCAAGTCCCGGAATTGGATACCGGGTATCCAACAAACTAGCAAAATCTTTTGCGCTGGCTTTTGAGGGGTCTCAGACGGTGGTAACCAGGTATACAGCTGTGTATTTGGTATTCAACTATTCGGCTTTGCCCTAAAAGTCGCCTTTGACCCAAAAGTCCAAAGTCTGACTCAGAAGTAGCGGGGGGCTGGCTTTGCTGCAAAAGTCTAACTTGATGCAAAAGTAAGAAGGTTGACGCAAAAGTCCAAGAGGCTGTGACCGGTCGGTGGAAAATGCGCCATGCGACAAAAGCGGTAGAAATTTAACGCCCCTGTTAAGTTTTAACTGACCTGTTAAGTTTTGACCCTGCTGTTAAACTTTGCGCGGCTGTAAAATTTTCGTTGCACATGTCATGTTGCAGTGTTAGGATTCGCGCTCATGAATACATTTGAACCTTGGGTAGCCTACCCACCGCTCACGCAAGTTCGTCTGTCGGCCATCGCCACGATTCTCCGAGATGTACGACAGAAAACGGCTGATAAACACGAGGCCGAGGATGGCGACAGTGAATGGAGTCTCGGTTGTCGCATTTACTCCCGGTCGTGTTTTGCGATCAGGCAGGCAGCCGCTAACTGCGATTGGCTCACCATTCTCCCCGAGAAGGAAGGATTGCCAACAACAGAGGAAGCGGAGAAGGAAGCGGAGAAGGAAACAAGAAATCGCGATGTCAATTCCCAGTGAAAGTTTTTCTGGGGCGCGCTTGCAGTTGGCTCGTGAGTTCAAGGGTCTTACACAAAAGCAGCTCGGTGATGAGGTCGCTGCCGCTCATTCCCTAATCTCATTCTATGAGTCGGGAAAGAGGAAAGACCCCGCACCCGACCTTGTTGAGGCTCTAGGTATAGTTCTCGGTTTCGAGCCAGGTTTCTTCTACGGAAGACTTGAAGACGTTTTCCAAGAAGAGCAATGCAGTTTCAGGCACAAGCGTAAAGCCACAGAGAGGTTGAAGGATCAAATCCGCGCGCGGGCAACGCTGGGCGGCATGGTAATCGCGCGACTAAGAAAGCTTTTTAAGTTTCCAAGCCTGAACGTTCCAGAACTCTCGGCCTCAAACAATGAGGACATCGAAAGAGCCGCCGAACATTGTAGGAAGCACTGGGGTCTCGGACTCGAGGGTCCTATCCTACAAATGAGCCGAGTAGTCGAACACGCTGGAATCGTCGTTCTGAGGAACATTATTCAGAGTACAGATATTGATGCTTTCTCCAGAATTGGCCCGACCACTGTTATTTTTCTTAATCAGAAAATACCCAGCGCCTCTCGCTGGACATTTGATCTGGCGCATGAATGTGGACACTTAGTCCTACATCGCGGTATAGCTACCGGCGGCATCGAAACAGAGAAAGCAGCCGACCGCTTTGCCAGCGCGTTTTTGATGCCACGTAGGGCATTTAGCAGAGAGTTCACTTCTGCCCCATGGACTTTCAGTCACGCCTTTGACCTAAAAAAACGTTGGCAAGCAAGCGCGGCGGCTATCGTGCGTCGAGCATATGATCTGGACCTATTGAGTGCCGTGCAATATAGGCGAGCATTTCAATACATGTCCTTGAAGGGCTGGACTAAGGGGGAGCCTTTTGAGCCTACAAACTTTCAACAGCCAGAACTCATGGATAGCGCCCTGAATGGCCTCGGAGATCGGATAGCCGTAACACGGGAGGCGCTTTGTACGGAACTTAACTTCACACAGGAAACTTTCACAGAGATAACCGGATTGCCACTAAATAACGGCAAGAAAAATAAAGCCGAAGTCCTTTCGTTCAGACACCGCTAAAGAACAAGATAACGGCAGAACGGACTCAGGCGAGCCCGTAATTAAGATCGCCGAGCCGCCATAGGCTTCTTTCCGTCCTGTCTGAAAGGGGCGCAGCTCGCGCCCCTTAATTATTTCATTGCACCCTAATTGCCAGAACTGTTAATCTTCGACCCGAAAAGGGCAGATTGTTGCAGATAGGCCCTTTTTCACTGCCAAACTCCAAAAACAAGCCCTTTTCTCAGTTTCCTACTAAATAGGTATAAGTGTCGGCAATCCGCGTCAAGTAAACAGGCATCTGACATAACCCCGAAACGTGCGGGGTTGATAATTCGTACTATTAGCAGGAGTCACAAATGAGTACGCCAAAGCCAGCTAAGACATCTGAATCATCTTACACGGTTAAGTTTAGCAATAAGACGGGCGGTGCTTATGCTGACATGAAGGCCGTTATTCAAAGCGAACGCAAGAACTGGGACTCCAAGCCCTCTCAAGGCGATTCGTTGAAGAATACCAACGGGAGCAAGGCCCAACCCAACGTCCCAACTAAGAAATAAGATTATCCAATAATTTAAGGCAAATCCTCCGTGCCGTTTAATCTACTCCTCCTTCCACTCATAGGCGGTTTCGTCCTTCTCTCCCACTGGAACTTCACTCTCTATTTCGCCAAAAGACTGGACAAGGAAAGGTTACTCCTCTACTCGTCGCTGGTCGGGGCAATTCTGCTGGGAGTCTCATTTGCCACGTCAATAGTTATTGCCTCAAGTCCTGATTGGACAGCTTGCTATTACTTATTAAAACTTCGTAAATGGTGGGCATTCAACACCCCAGCCTTTGACTATTCAGGTGTAAGCGCTTTCGCCTTAATGCTCGGGGTGTTAGGGCCACCCGTGCTCAATCACCTTTGGCCGATTAAGAAATTGTGGACTAAAGAGAAGCAAGGCGCTAAAGCTGTGCGTGACTTTGGTAGCCCGTTGGAACAGTTGTTGTTAAAGGCCTTGAAAGAAGAAAAAAATGTAATGGTGACGCTTACTAATGGCAAAGTCTACATCGGGCGGGTTGCCACCTCTTTGGCTCCAGAAGATGAAACATCCTTTTCTCTGTTGCCCAACAAGAGTGGTTATCGCGAAGGTGAAAAGCAGAGACTTGAACTAACAACTCATTATGATGTGGCTTATAAGCGAATACTCGAAGGCGAAACTGATGGCGAAGATGTGATTGCGGATTTTGGGGTGGTAATCCCCGTGAAAGATGTTGTGTCCGCTACGTTGTTTAGGGGTGATATTTATACCAAGTACTTCCCTCACGCCAGCAAACTTATTGACCCATAAGTCAAATTCCTGACCCATAAGCGACCCGTATTTTCGACTTATGAGGCAAAGCTCAACTATTCAACTATTCAACTATTCGGCTTTGCACATTAAGTCGGGTTTTGAGGTGACTTTTTGTGCAGGTGATTAGCTTTTGTGCCAGAATTCCTTGACAGGCAGTTTTAGCGAGACTAGATTGCCCGTAGTTTCCCTGTTCGGATTGCTCTTTGAAAATTTTGAGGGAGGTGCGATGCACTGGCGCAAGTGTTTAGAGCCTGAGGCTCTACGCCTACTTGGCTACATGTTGCTACCATACTTTTACACACTAACTGGTCATCCCGAGATCGCAATGGCTTACGCTCTAATCGCCACGGCATATCTCCAACTCTTTAAACGCAAATAACCTCGTAATAGCAAACCACCTCGGCAATATTCCGCGACGTTCCCGTCGCGTTTTTATAGGCAAAGCCTACTGACGAGATTCCGTGAAAACCGGACGAAAAAAACGAATAGGGAAAAGGCCCCGCTATGATCTTGGCGGGGCCTTTTTTTGTCATCCAGTGTGACATTTGAGCCTAGACCAGCAACGGGCGAAGGCGCCCGCTTAGCCGGAATAATCTACCGACGTGCTAATTGACGATTAAACTTGGACTGTAATCAGGTTGAAGGGATATCTTGACAAACAGAGGGCGAACGATTTAACACGTTCGCCTTTTGTTTTGCCTTAGGGAGGCTATTGCCCTGCATGATACAATCTTCCTGCGAAGCAGGTATTATGCAGGGCAAATGGCTTGAAAATAGTGGGGAAATGGCCGAAAAAGACACAATCGAAGAGGACGGAAACTCGTCTCATCGAGAGCACGAGGTTGTTTTTAAATACGTGAAGAGTAACTTCTTTAGGGTCATCCACGCGGACGGAGCGTGGGGAGGTCTCTCACCACGTGGCGATATACACATCTCCTTTTATAACGAACGGGCGGCCATTCCAGATAGTAGTAGCTTTACCGTCGCCGAAGAAGGAATAGTTAAGCCGGAGCAGTTCACAACAAGCAGTAAGCTGGTTCGGGAGATTGAGGCTGACATAATAGTAGATTTACTCACTGCGAAGTCATTGCATAACTGGCTTGCTAACAAAATCGAAGCCCTCGAATCCCTTATCCAAGAAGCCCAAAAAGAGCAGAAGGAAGCAGTCAAAGTCGATGATCAAAAAACTGCATAACTACGCAATCTCAGAAGCGGATATTAAGGCCATTCTCAGACAGCGTGCGTTATTAGCTAGCCGATCTCCATTGCCAACTTCTAGTAATAGTTGTACGGTGCCTGCTCATCTGTACATTGCATGGTCGGATTCATCTACGCCATACATTTCTTTCCCCGAAGTGCTCAAGCAACAGCAGATTGCCAAAAGTGTGCGGATTGTCAACGAACAACAGAGCATGGCTAAGGAATATGCTGCTAGAGTTGTGCCTTTTGAAAAGCCCTTTCCGAAGGATGAAACTCCATATCAGCCCGCGATCCCGAAAGACGTTCCGCGCTTGCGGAAGCTTCGTAAATAAGCAAAATGTACACCCGCATCGGTGAGCACGTTGATCTCTGCCAAGGCGACATAATAGGTAACGTAATCCTCAGCACTGTACCTGACCTCGCAAACCCCCAACTCTACAATAATGTCGGTGAACCCATTGTAGTGGGAAACGTTCCCCTACCGCCGGGTATTGGAGTGATGGCAGCGGCGGAAAAATCCAGCGTCCTCGTGTTGTCTCAGTGTTGCGATTGCCTGCGAAAGTCGCATATTTCTGTTTGTCGGATTATTCCTCTCGATGTGTTTGATAAATCCTATTCTATGAAATCCCCAAAGAAAAAGGTGGAGCATATTCAAGAGTCTTACCAGCGAGCAGGAGCAAGGCCGGATGCGTTTTACCTACAAGAAGATCCTGGTGGCTTTCCGAGGTCAGTAGCTTATCTCTTGGAAACTTACAGCATCCCGCGAGCAATGAATGCGGATTATTTAGTGGCCAATCGATTGCTACGCCTACATCAAGAAGCTCTTTTCGATTTACAATTCAGACTTGCCTTTTGCTTCGGTCGATTCGCAACGACCGATGACTATATGCTCACGGATGATGATAAAGCCCTTGTGAGCCCCCCGCCACCCGCAGCCGAAGTACAACCGCCCGATCAAGCTGCTGCCGCACAAGAATAGAATCGCATAAGTGACAAGGGGCGCAGGTTGCGCCCCTTTCCATGCCCCGCCGTGCCATGAATGTCCCGTCGAAGGGTTACATCATAGCACCTTCCTGCGCCCAAAACTCAGGTTAATATTCAATTCAAACATAGACTGAATTAGCCAGCAAAGTGTTGGCCCATAATTTGTTGTCTAATTCAGTCGATGTTTGAAGTGAACATTAGATCGGAGCTTTGGGGCGCAAGAGAATGCTTTGATTTAATTGCGTCTCCCGTATCATTCTTGCGTTGGGTTTACTCGCTTATTGTGCGCGTTTAAGAGGGCAGGCATTACATATACATGGTGAAAGAATTCTCTCGTAAAGGCGATCATTTCTTTCACGTCATCCTCAGTAAACGTGTCTAGGTCGCCCGTGAATGTTCCGCCATCGCTCGCGCCTACCGTAGCGACTTCGGGTGACTTATCTATAGCTTTCTTTTTGTCGTGCAACCCACGGTTCGCCGTCAACCGTACAGCATGGGCCATCTGTCTCAGCGACTCGGTGATTTTGCCTTGCGCCGCTAGGTTATCAATCTTGGTTTGTAGGTTTTTGCCTTTTGCGCCTAATTGTACGCAGCTCGCTTCGACTGCAGCGGCACATAGCTACCGCCGCTTTATATGACTTGACCCAAAGGCATCGCAGTGCTTCGGCAAAATCAGCGGCAATACCCGAGTCAGTCGCCGCTACCTCTTTAGGAACAGAGTCGTCCGGCTTTCCCAGCGGGTAATGTTCTTGGTATTCGATTTCGTGTTGCCGTCTAATCGCAATGCCCAGAATGTACTTTAGGCAGGATTGACATCTCATTGCCGCGCAGATTGACACTTCGGAAGCGTCTGGTGTTAGTAGCTCGGCATATTGGCTTCCCACGATCATAAATACTGAGAAGCTGGTGCAATGGGGACACGTTCCCGTCAGCGAGAACCCATTACTACCTGCCTCTAATACGGTACAACGCATATCTCTTGGCCATTCCCTCCACAGCGTAGCGGCGAACGAAGCGCACAGAAACGCAATGAGCCCATTGTCTACCGTAGGCTGGTTTTTTCCAATAGTCATCGCTGGGCTTTCTGCACAAAAACTCCGAAGTCTGCACAAAAAGTCACCTCAAAACCCGACTTTATGTGCAAAGCGAACTATTCGACGATTCAACTTCGGCTTGGCCCCACAAGGCCGACTTGCACTTAGCCTCTGAGGCCGAAAGAAAAGTCGCGCGACGATAGGCGTTCTATTTGGTGGGTTTCGGCAGAAGCGAGGCGATGAGCGAGAAGACAGAAGCTACGCCGGCGAGAATCATGGCAAACGCCAGGAGGCTAAGCGCGATACTCAAGAGGGAAGGTTGGTTAGGTTGAGTTCGTGCCGAATAGTGGAGTTACAACCCATCGAAGTAATGCGAGAGCTGCGCTGCTGCCGGCAAAAACCAGAATCGAGACGCGCGCCGTAGGGTGATAGCCTTTCATTCCAAATAAGCGTGGGCGCTGGTTTTGTGGAAAGCCAAGCGTGAAGCGCCGCTCCCATTCAGAGATTTAGAAATCCGATGGCAAGGAAATAGAGTCCAAGGTCATACAGGCCAAGAGTGTCCAGGCTGTTCGCG
>NZ_JBGSXF010000526.1:0-2987 GCF_041751555.1 Persicitalea sp.
AGGCAGTACTTACCTTATACTGCCAGGTTCCTTTCAAATCGACCGTGTCGGCATCGGCGAAAATGCAGTAAGGCTTATCAGGCACAAAACCACCTTTTCCCGCCGTATTGGTGACCCGGATGACAAAGACATTTTTCCCGGCTTTTAGTACTTCAGAGGGTACTTTGTAGCGACGTTGAGGATACTGATACGTTGTTTTTCCCACCAGTTTACCGTTGATATAAAGCTCGTCCGCATCGACAATTCTGCCCAGAAAAACTTTAGCGGACTTGCCTATCATGGAAGCTGGAATATCAATTTCCCGGCGGTACCACACCACCCCATTCAGGTCCTTGATCCCCTGATCTTCCCAAAAGCCGGGAATGTTGATCGGTCGCCAGCCTTTGGGCGTGTAGGAAGGCTCGTACCATTTGGGGGTACCTTCCAGGCCCAAATCGGCGGGGGGCGTGGGCCTGTTCGTGGAGGCAGACTGCCTTTTAAGGTTATTAAGGTAGGTGGTATCTTTATTCTTCTCCACGGTGGCCATCAGATTGGCAAAGTCTTTCAGCCCTGCTTCGCTGGTCCACGCTTCGATGGGGGTACCTCCCACGCTGGCGTTGATAATGCCGACGGGTACCTGATATTTTTGGTGAATTTTTTTGGCAAAAAAGTACGCTACGGCCGAAAATGGGCGCACGTCTTCGCCCACGGCAGCCTTCCATTGTCCCTGAGATAGTTCGGTTTGCGGACTTTGGAGATTCGTTTGGTTGGGCACCAGGAATTGCCGGATCTGCGGATCGTTGGCCTCCGCAATTTCTTTGGCGTACGTTACGTCGTGAATATTCAGCTGATGTACCATGTTGCTCTGGCCGCTGCAAAACCATACGTCACCCAGCAGAATATCCTTAACCGTCAGCTGCGTTTTTCCTTCAATCTGCATGGTGTACGGGCCACCGGCGGGCATGGGGGGTACCTTCACCTGCCACTTCCCGGCGGCGTCTGTTACGGATTTGTAGCGCTTATCCTGAAAACGAACCGTAATTTTTTCACCCGGACTAGCCCAACCCCAGATTTTCAAGGGTACCCCGCGCTGCAATACCATGCCGTCGCTGATGAGTTTGGGTAGGCGAAGCTGGGCCTGAACCGCCAGACTCAACAACCCTAGCAGAAAAAACAAGAGTGCTTTTTTCATGGAATAGAAATTCATGCTGCGCGGGAAAGGAATCAAAATTTGACAACCTGCCAAAAAGCTTCCTTGGGCTGATAATTCTGATCAAAAAGCAGTGGATAATCTTTGCGACCCGGAACGGGGAAGTTGTCCAGCCAGCTTGATTTATCCGATACATTCCAGAACGTCACGCCCGTCAAGGTACCTTTATGTTTTCGGAAGGTGTCGAAAAGCATCTTATACTGAGCGGATTGCTTTTTTACCATGTCCTCGGTCAGGATGCCGTCATCCGCTGCTTTTTTGGCGCGGCGCTCGTGCTCTTTTGGGTACACGGACAGGTCCAGTTCCGTAACCTGCACGTCGAGCCCCAGGCTGGCAAACCGTTCGATCGACGCTTCCAGCTCCTGTGAGGTAGGTTCATAGATAGACCAGTGTCCCTGCAGACCTACCCCATGGATGGGAACATTTTTGTCTTTCAGCTTTTTGACGATCTGAAAAATCTTGTCGCGCTTGGCCTTGTTTTCCGTATTGTAGTCATTGTAGAACAGCTTAGCGTCGGGATCGACGGCATGGGCGTATTCAAAGGCTTTCTCGATGTAGTCCTCCCCGATGATCTCGTAGAATTTGGAGGGGCGGTAGACGCTCTCTCCCCCATCAGGTACCGCTTCGTTGACCACGTCCCAGGCGTAAATTTTGCCTTTATAGCGGCTCATTACATCAGTAATATGTTGTTTCAATCGTTCTAAAAGTACTTCCCGGCTGACCTGATTGCCCGAAGAATCGGTGAAAAACCAGCGGGGCGTCTGGCTGTGCCAGCAGAGCGTATGCCCCCGTACTTTCAGGCCGTTCTTCTGGGCAAAATCGACGATGGCATCCGCATCTTTCCAGAAGTACTGATTCTCCTCCGGGTGAATCGGCCCCATTTTCATGGCGTTTTCGGGGGTGACGCTACTGAACTGTTGCACAATCAAATCAGCCTCCGGTCCGGTCAGGTTACGGGGAGCGACGGCCACGCCCACGGGAAAGTAGTCTTTGTAAGCTGCTTTCAGGGTAGGTTGCGCCTGGGGTTCCACGCAGGAGAAAAGCAGGCTCCCGAGCATCAGCATCAATGCGAGTATTTTTTTCATGATATAGAAAAGTGAGTGATATAAAATAATAAGGTACCTGCTACTTGAAGAGCAGCTGCGAAAACTCCATCAGATCGTGCCGCCAAACGGGCCAGGTGTGGCCACCAGGGTACTCACTGTACTGGTACTTGATTCCCATGTCATCGAATTTTTTGAGCATGATCTGGGAATTCTGATAGGCGATGTCTTCCTTGCCACCCATCGAAATCCATAGCTCTTTAAGGTTGCCGTTGATGGAACTGGCGTTGGTTTTCATAAACTCATACTGCGGATCAGACAGCTTGGTATTATTGGCAAACCAGCCCGAGCTGAATACGCCCAGATACGCAAACTTATTAGTGTTCTTGATGCCGGCATACAGGGTCTGAAGTCCACCCATGGAGAGGCCTGCCAAGGCCCGGTTCCTGGCGTCGGCCCTCACCCGAAAATTGGATTCCACAAAAGGAATGGCGGCGTTTTTCAACTCGTTTTCGAACGCCCGCAGTACGTTTTCATTAAACCCAGCCAGGCCGCCGCTGCTCACGTTTCCGTCCAGCATGGCTATAATCATCGGTTGAGCTTTCTTCTCGGCAATCAGATTATCCAGAATGACGTTCGTTTTTCCCTGCGTGGCCCAACCGCGCTGATCTTCCCCACCGCCGTGCAACAAGTACAGCACCGGGTACTTTTCGTCGGACTGGTCATAGCCCGGCGGGGTATACACGTATATCTCG
>NZ_JBGSXF010000527.1:0-4569 GCF_041751555.1 Persicitalea sp.
AAGATCATCAAGTTTGCGGGATGTTACCACGGCCACGGTGATAGTTTTCTGATTGCAGCCGGTTCAGGGGCAATTACCCACGGCACACCCGACAGTCCCGGCGTTCCCGAGGGCGTGGCCAAGGACACACTCACCGCACCATTCAATAATCTTGAAGCCGTCCAGAAACTGGTAGACGCTAATCCTGGCCAAGTCGCGACGATCATCGTGGAACCCGTTGTGGGTAATATGGGCTGCGTCCTGCCCGAGCCGGGTTTTCTGGAAGGATTGCGCAGTTTGTGCGACAAAGAAGACATCATCTTGATTTTTGACGAGGTAATGACGGGTTTTCGCCTTTCAAAAGGCGGCGCGCAGGAGCGGTTAAGCGTTATGCCTGATATGACGACCTTAGGCAAGATTATTGGCGGCGGGATGCCCGTAGGAGCGTACGGCGGGCGGGAAGACATCATGAACTACGTTTCTCCCGCCGGCCCGGTCTATCAGGCGGGAACGCTTTCTGGAAATCCCATCGCGATGGCAGCAGGCTTGGCCATGCTAGACTACCTGAATGACCATCAGGAGGTATACCTTAATCTCGATCAGGCGGGTGTGAAGCTGGCGCAGGGTTTTCGGGTGAGTATGGAGAAGTTAGGGCTGAACTACACCGTCAACCAGATTGGCTCCATGTACACGCTATTTTTTACCGAGGACCCTGTTCGCGATTTTCCATCAGCCCGTGCCTGCAACATGGAAATGTACGGCAAGTACTTCCACGCTATGTTGGAACGAGGCGTCTATCTCGGCGCTTCCCAGTACGAGAGTATGTTTCTATCCACCGCCTTGGAAGACAGCCATCTCAACCACATCATCCAGGCCAACGAAGAATCTCTGAAAGCAATTTTGGAGTAGATGTACGCTTGTAGTTCACCTATTCAGGAAAACAAATGCGGTTTAGGAAATTAGGCACTCTTCACTGATTTGCGCAAGTACTCGATAGTAGTTCCGGTATATAACCGTCCCGATGAGTTGGACGAGCTGCTCGAAAGCCTTACTCGCCAGTTTTACCGCGATTTTGAGGTAATTGTGGTGGAGGATGGCTCAAAGACTCCGGCTTCCGGGATTGTGGACAAACACGCCGGTAAGCTCGATATCAAGTACTTCATGATCGAAAACGTGGGGCAAGGCTTTGCCCGAAACTACGGCTTCGCGCAGGCCAAAGGCGACTACCTGATCGTTTTCGACTCCGACACCATTATTCCGCCGCACTACCTCCAGACGGTGGATACCCAACTTAGCCGAAAGTTTCTGGATGCATACGGCGGCCCGGACAGGGCAGCTGATAACTTTTCCGACTTGCAGAAGGCCATCAGCTATGCCATGACGTCTTTTTTTACGACGGGCGGCATTCGGGGAAAGGCGAAGAACGCGGGCGGGAATTTTCAACCACGTAGTTTCAACATGGGGATGTCGCGGCGGGTATTTCAGGAAACGGGCGGCTTCGCCAAGCGCGATATGGGGGAAGATATCGAGTTCGGCATCCGACTACAAGCCCAAAACTACCGCACAGATCTCATTCCCGACGCCTACGTATTTCACAAGCGGCGCGGTAGTTTTCGAGACTTTTGGCGGCAGGTTCACTCTTTTGGCCGCACCAGATTTGTGTTGGACGAAATGCACCCGAACCGTGGATTGATCAAACCTGTTCACGCCTTTCCCGCTCTTTTTACGGTTTTCTGCGTGTTGATTTCCGTTATGTACTTATTGGTGAAACCGCTGGCTATTATTTCAATTCTCCTTTTACAGGTTTTCGTAGTAGCGATTTTTCTGGATGCCTCGCTAAAAAATAATAGCTTGAAAGTGGGGGCTTTAAGCGTCCTTGCGGCTTTTGTTCAGCTCTTCGGGTACGGAACGGGCTTTATTCGGGAAGGATTTCGAAGGATTTTCAGTTAAAGCCAGATTTGAGTGCAACCTGCTACTTTCGACAAAGGTAGATCAACTCCATTGCTGGCAGCGCAAACCTGGCCACCTCTTCCTCTGTGAGTTCATCTATCACAAAGCGATCTTCTTTTACCGCAAATCCACCTTTCTCCAATTCCTGGGCGTAATCACGGCCGAACAACCGTAAATGATCATTTTGCCAGAAGTGCTTTTCGCGCTCGCGTGGATCGGTGATGCCGGCGTCTTCGTAGGTGGTGGCTTTGTTGAGGTCTTGTGGTGATTGGATAATAGCCCAGCCGCCCGGTTTTAGCACGCGATAGAGTTCACTAGTGGCTTTCACATAGTCATCCACGTGTTCCATGACGTGGTTGCAGAAGGCGACATCAAAAGTAGATTCGGGGAAAGGAATGTCGTGAATGTCCATCTTGACCTTTGCCAGCGGTGATTCAATATCCGCCGTGATGTAGTCGAGATTTTTCATTCGCTCGAAGCGGTCGATGAAACAGTACTCCGGGGCTACATGCAGAACTTTCAGGTCTGCGGTAAAAAAATTGGTCTTTCTTTTTAGATACAAATACATCAGCCGATGGCGTTCCAATGCCAGACAGTTGGGACAAAGTGCATTGTCGCGGCCTTTGCGTCCATAAGGCAAAAATTCCTTATACTGATGATCGCAAACGGGGCACTCCACGCGGCTACCTTTGTGAAAAAGCCCTAAGAAACGCGCTGCAAAATGCCCGACCCGCTGCAAAGCAGGGCGAGGCACGTACCGCAACACAAGACTAATGATCGATTTCATCTATTTAGCGAAGAATTGAGATTTTGACATAGATGATAAATTTTTATTATTTTTGTATGATTTAATCTTTGAATACTACCAAATAGCTATTCGTAAAATTTATCATCCCCACTATCTATCGTATCAATTATGTTGCCAAACGATTCTGAGACAAAGCCACCTGGACAAAAACTGCTTTCTAAACTTTCGGCCCGCACTAAATGGCTGGTTTTGGCCCCGCTCGGGTTGATACTGATCGGCTACGGTTTATGCGTATTTAGCGAAGCCGGTAACCTGAAACATACGGGTAGCCCAACTACTGAATGGGTGATTCTGGGTACTTACAGCCTCATTCTGGTTAATGCCGGTATATCAATTTTTGGCCAGGCAGTGTACTTTCGAGTAATGATGGACGTGCGCCGCGAAACCCGCCGCAGTATTCGCAAACTCGAAACCAAACTGGCCAGTCGGGAACGGAACAAGCGCTCCCGCGACCGGAAAAGAAAAAGCTCCACCAAATCCAATTGACAGAGCTTCTTTGATATTTGGGCAAGACAAGACGAACCTATTTCTTAGCTGCCTCTTCCTTAGTTTCTTCGGTTTTTTTGTCGGCTTTTGGCTCTTCAGTGGCTTTGGCTTCAACCTTCGTTTCTTCCTCAATCTTTGGCTCGGCTTTCTTCTCCTCAGCCGCTTCTGATTTCTTGCTTTCTACGGGCTTGGTTTCATCTTTCTTCGACTCGGCCGCTTCCGCTTTTTTGCTTTCTACCGGCTTGGCAGCTTTCTTCTCCTCCGCCTCGCGCTGCTTCTTCATCTCGGCAAATTCTGCCTTGATGGCTTCTACATCCACGTTCCGTACCTCGGGCTTACGCATAAGGTCTTTGATTTTTTTCAGGCGGTTGGTTGACCTGGTTTGATTTCTCAGCGCTTTGCGCCTAAGTATGGTAACTGCCATTGCTGTTGTATTTGAGTTAAAAAGAGGTGCAAAAGTAGTGCTTAATTATTAAAAAAGTGAGATTTAGGCCGGAAAATTGTCTATGCTCCCTAACTTTGCACCGTTACTAAAAGATTTAAAATTTTTAATCCAGCCCCTTGTCAGGCTGAGCGAAGCCGAAGCCCTACAGCCAGTAATTATGTCAAAACCCAGCTTAGCCCGTGGTACCCGCGATTTTGGTCCCGAACAGATGGTCAAGCGGACTTTCATTCTTGATACTATCCGGCAGGTCTTCCAGCGTTACGGTTTCCAGCCTCTGGAAACGCCCGCCATCGAGAATCTTTCGGTATTGATGGGAAAGTACGGCGAGGAGGGCGATCAACTGCTTTACAAAATTCTGAACTCGGGTGATTTTGCGGGGAAATTGGAGGAAGAGGACTGGCAAGCAGGCAGTAGGGACATCACAACCAAAATTTCGGAAAAAGGTTTACGGTACGACCTCACCGTGCCATTTGCCCGGTACGTAGTGATGAACCGGGGGACGCTGCCGTTTCCTTTCAAGCGCTACCAAATCCAGCCTGTGTGGCGAGCCGATCGCCCCCAAAAAGGTCGCTACCGCGAATTTTACCAGTGCGATGCTGATGTGGTCGGTACCGATTCGCTGCTCTGCGAAGCGGAGATTGTCCTTATGCTGCATGAAAGTTTACTAAATCTGGGCATCAAAAACTTTACGGTGAAGCTCAACAACCGCAAAATCCTAACCGGAATATCAGAAGTCATTGGTGCGCCGGGCCAGGAAGGGCCATTTGCGGTGGCTATTGATAAACTGGATAAAATCGGGAAGGAAAAAGTGATTCAGGAGCTTCGTGACCGCGGATTCTCTGAGGATAGTATTGTCAAGTTAGAACCTATTTTTACGCTTTCGGAACAACCTGACCCTTTT
>NZ_JBGSXF010000528.1:0-1952 GCF_041751555.1 Persicitalea sp.
AGATCGAATCTGTGATCAACGCAGTAGATGAAGTGGGTAAAAGCAAACCCGAAGGAGAATGAAAATGAAAAGAGCAATTTTATTGTCAGTAGCAATGGTGGCGGCATTTGGCCTGAGCGGATGCAGTTATAACGAACTGAATGCAAAGCAGCAGAACGTAAAGGCAAAGTGGTCAAACGTCGAAAGTTCGCTTCAGCGGCGAGCCGACCTCATACCTAATCTTGTCGAAACCGCTAAGATGGCGGGAGTCCAGGAACAAGAGGTATTTGGGCAAATAGCGGATGCACGGTCGAGGCTTTTGAACGCCACGTCGGCCACGCCGGCGGCCGCCGATGGCGACAAGACCCCCGAACAAAAACAGGCGGTAATTGATGCAAATAACAGCTTTGGCGGAACGATTGGACGTTTGTTGAGCCTTCAGGAAAATTACCCGGTCCTGAGATCAAACGAAGCATTTATGAAGGTGCAGGACGAGCTTTCGGGTACAGAAAATCGAATAAATACGGCCCGTATCGACTACACTGATTCGGTTAACGCTTATAACACGTTACGCAATTCGTTTCCTGCGGTCCTGACGGCAGGCCTGTTGGGCTTCAAAGAGCAGCCATACTTTGAAGCGGAAGCAGGTGCCCGTTCGGCCCCGAGCGTAGGAGATGCAAATTCACTCCGGAAGCCAGCGACTAATCCTTAGTCAGAATCCGCGTGAACTGCACATTGAACAGTGATCACAAGGCTTGTCAGGCTCAAACTGGCAGGCCTTTTCATTTTTAAATTCGGAAAGAATTTCATCAGCAACCGTCTCCGAAACGCTGAATCTATCGAGGCTCGAATGCTGGATCTGCGTATGAACGCCGTCGCGATCCAGCATTGCATGTTCTAACTTATCCAGTCTGTAATTTGTCTTCTCCAGACGCGCGAACAGCGAAGCCACATCCTGCGACTGCGTTTCCGCCTCGAGGATCTTTGCGATCTTAACTGCCAGTCTATTGATCTCCTGCGGTTCCAACATTCTCCCCCCTGCTTGTCTTCGAAATAGATGACGTGAGCTTTATCAGTTCCACACAATCATTATTCAACGATTCGTATTGTGAACCGGTGATGAAAATCGCCCTTATGAAGAAGGAGCAACCACAGCTCCGTATCAAGCCCTTTCTGCAACGCGACATACATCTCGTTTGAGAAACCATTTTTCGAAAGCGAGTGGAGTGCCGCCTTCGTGTGTTTTGCAATGTAAGTCCCTGAAAGGAGCAACTGTTTCGATAATACGTACTCGTGTTTCTCTTCCGAAAGAAACTTGTACACTGCGACTACCCGCAGGGCAAATTTGATGGCTTTATCCAAGACTATACTATTCGTCATTGATCTTCAGTGGATAGTGGGTAGTGACAAGTGACAAGTTAAAAAAGACGACTATCCACTTGTCACTTGTCACTACCCACTGCAGAAAACCGTACTTTTGAAGTTACAACAAATCGATATAGTCAACAACGCCAACAATGGCCGAGTCGATCGCGGCTCCCGGCTTTCCTGTAGCTGCCGTCGAGGCCGACCATCCTTCCTGTGCTATGACCACGATGTCACCTTCCCCGGCGTTGACTGAATCGAGGGACAGGCAGGTATACTCCATTTCTTCGCCATCCGGAGTTATCTGTCGGCAAAGCATTATGCGTGTACCCTCATAACGCTGGTTTTTCTGGGTGGCAACAATGTTACCAATTACCCGGGCTAAAAGCATTCGATTTCTAGCTGTCTAACGCTCACCGTTAAATACATGTGAGTCCGAATCGATGATTCCGACGATCGTACAATCTGTTGGTGTTTCGTCCCGCTTGAACGGAAATGAAGCTTCCTTTCCTCTGCACCAAAAAACAAGCTCCCCCTCTCCGGCACCCACGGCATCGAGAGCCACAGTCGGATTTCCTTTCGGAAATAAGTTCGCGTCGAGGGTTTGA
>NZ_JBGSXF010000529.1:0-8438 GCF_041751555.1 Persicitalea sp.
CATACCAGCGAAAACAGCGTGTCGAGCCGGGACACCGAAGTCGTGCGCACCACTTTCATCGTCAGTTGGGGCGCGGTTTCCCTATCACTCAAAAAATCCAGGGTGACCGGGTGCTTCGCTTCCACGAATGCGGGCAGGCGGGCGATCGGTGTGGCGGAGGTGAAAATCCGGCGCTCCAGGCTCGTCATAGCTTCAATGATGTAGGACATCTCTTTCTGGAAACCCATTTCCAGGGACTTGTCGAACTCATCGAGTACCAATGTGTGAATAGTTTCGGGGTCGAAATTCCGATGTTCGAGATGGTCGGTCACGCGGCCCGGTGTGCCGACGAGCAGAGCAGGTGCTTCGAGCAGGAGGTTTTCTTCTGTCTTTTTGGAATGCCCTCCGTAGCAGCAAGTCACCTTGTAGCCCGTCCCCATTGCTTTAAACACACTTTCGATCTGCAGAGCCAGCTCCCGCGAGGGAACTAACACCATCGCCTGCACACCCGAGGCGTTCTCATCCAGCCGTTCCAGCGTCGCAAGCAGAAAGGCCAGCGTTTTCCCCGAGCCGGTAGGGGAGAGGACAATTGTGTCGTTTTTCCGGGCTGCGGTTAGAGTCGCCTCCTGCATATCGTTGAGGGCTTCAATTTCGAGTCTTTCGAGTATTTCTTCTTGCATGAGTAATCAGTTCTTGTTTTGTCAAAGGTAATCTGAATTATCTTGCACCCTCAAAACCCACTTTTATGAAAAAAACGTTACTAGTCGCCCTAATCCTCCTTCCCTTCTCCCTCCGAGCCCAGCTTACGGTCGAGAAAATCATGCGAGATCCTAAGACCTGGATCGGCACCTCGCCCGATGGCATCCATTGGGCTGAGGATTCCAAAACCATCTATTTTGACTGGAATCCCGACGCCAATCCGAGCGATTCGCTTTACCAGTATTCACTGAACGATAAGAAATTAAGCAAAGTTGGGCTTGCAGAACGTAGGAGACTACCCGCGCAGCGCGGCGTTTACAATCGGCTGCGAACACTCAAAGCCTACGCCAAAAATGGCGACATTTATTTACTGGACTGCAAAACCTACCAGGTTCGACAACTGACTAACACTGTCGAAACCGAAGGTAGTCCGGCGTTCAGCGGAGACGAGCAGCGCATTATTTTTGAAAAAGACGACAACCTGTTCAGCATCGCGCTGTCTTCGGGTTTGCTGACCCAGCATACCAACTTCAAGAGTGGTACCAAAAAGGCAGAAACCAAGAAATCGGACGAAGAAAAATGGTTGGAAGGCGACCAGTTGGCCCTCTTCGATATTCTGAAAGAAAGAAAGGCCAAAAAAGACTCGGCCAAGAAAATCACTGAAGCCGAAAAGCCGGAGCGACCCAAAGATATTTACCTGGGCGAGAAAAAGGTGTCGGCTCAGCAGCTCAGTCCCGACGGCCGTTTCGTGACCTACCGCCTGAGCAAGGCCGACAAATCTTCAAAAAAAACGATCGTGCCGAGTTTTGTCACCCAGTCCGGTTTCACCGAAGACCTGCCCGCCCGAACTAAGGTCGGTGATCCTGCTACGGAGTTTGAGTTTTGGGTATACGATGTTAAAAAAGATACCATGCGGCAGGTTAGTACCAAAAAACTACCCGGTATTGGCGACAAACCTGATTATCTGAAAAACTACCCCAAACAGGATACTGCCTGGAAAAAGGACAAAGTTCGCCCTGTCATCGTTCACGGCCCTTCCTGGTCGGAGGACGGGCGCAACGCTGTGGTAGTGGTGCGCTCGCTGGACAACAAAGACCGCTGGATTATGACTTTCGACCCGGATTCGCTGTCGTTAAAGCCACTGGATCGCCAGCGTGACGAGGCCTGGATTGGCGGGCCGGGCGTGGGCGGTTATCCGCAAAGCGCCGGGGATTTGGGCTGGATCGATAACTCGACGATTTATTTTGTCAGCGAGGCAGACGGCTACGCGCATCTTTACTCGCTGGATGTGAAAAGTGGTGAAAAGACGCAACTCACAAAAGGGAAATTTGAAATACATAGCGTACTGCTCTCAAAGGATAAGCAAGCTTTCTACCTCACTACAAACGAGGTGCATCCCGGCGAAAAGCATTTTTATAAAATGTCCGTCACGGGCGGGCCACGCACCCGGCTGACGCCTGCCAAAGGGGCGTACGAAGCCGAGCTTTCCCCCGACGAAAGCAAACTGGCTGTGCGATATTCTAACAGCAACACGCCCTGGGAATTGTTTGTAATGGAAAACCAGGCCGACGCCAAGCCCGAGCAAATCACCCATTCGACAACAGCGGCCTTCAAAGCTTATCCCTGGCGGGAAGCCAAACTCGTAACCTTCAAGGCATCGGACGGCGCTGACGTTCACGCCCGAATCTATGAACCCAAAAAATCAAATGGCCGGGCAGTGGTGTTCGTCCATGGAGCGGGGTACTTACAAAACGCCCACGCCTGGTGGAGCAATTATTTTCGGGAATACATGTTTCATAATCTGCTGACCGACAAGGGATACACGGTACTGGATATGGACTACCGTGCCAGCGCGGGCTACGGCCGCGACTGGCGGACGGGCATATACCGTCACATGGGTGGCAAAGACCTTAGCGATAACGTTGACGGAGCCAACTGGCTGGTCAAGAAATACAAAATCGACCCTAAGAAAATCGGCATTTACGGCGGTTCTTATGGCGGCTTCATCACGCTTATGGCGCTATTTACTACCCCTGACGTATTCAAAGCCGGAGCCGCCTTGCGGCCCGTGACCGACTGGGCGGCGTACAACCATCCCTACACGGCCAATATCTTGAATGAACCACAGTTAGACAGCCTGGCCTACCGAAAAAGCTCACCGATCTACCACGCGGCAGGCCTGAAAAACCACTTGCTAATCTGCCATGGTATGGTGGATGTCAACGTGCATTTTCAGGACGTAGTTCGGTTGTCGCAACGGCTTATAGAGTTGAAGAAAGATGATTGGGAACTGGCCGTATATCCGTTGGAAGATCATGGCTTTGTGGAGCCTTCATCCTGGACAGACGAGTACAAGCGGATTTTGAAATTATTTGAGGAAAACCTGCGGTGAGTTAGCGGCGAGGAGGGGAGCAAATTCTCTTTGGTACTTCACAAATTTAACTTTTTCCAACAGTCGAGCCGGATAGTCCGAGGGCTTTTCCGTACCTTTGAATCCCGTAAACAAAGAAAAAAAAGCAACGTCTTATGGCTGCTACTGCACCCAAGACCGCTAAGTACATTTTCGTTACGGGCGGCGTCACATCTTCACTAGGCAAAGGAATCATTGCCTCTTCTCTGGCTAAGCTCCTGCAATCGCGGGGCTTGTCGGTTACTATCCAAAAATTCGATCCTTACATCAATGTAGATCCCGGTACGCTCAATCCGTACGAACACGGTGAGTGCTACGTGACCGACGACGGGGCCGAGACCGACCTCGATCTGGGTCATTACGAGCGTTTTCTGAACGTCCGCACCTCCCAGGCCAACAACGTCACCACGGGCCGGATCTACTACAACGTCATCATGCGCGAGCGGCGCGGCGACTTCCTGGGCCGGACGGTGCAGGTAGTACCGCACATCACCGACGAGATCAAGAAAAACATGATGCTGCTGGGCGAAAGCGGCGACTACGACGTGGTCATTACCGAAATAGGCGGCTGCGTGGGCGACATCGAGTCGCTGCCGTTCATTGAGGCGGTGCGGCAAATTAAGTTCGAATTGGGTGAGAAAGACACGCTCATCATTCACCTGACGCTGATTCCCTATCTCAGATCGGCTGGGGAGTTGAAAACTAAGCCTACGCAACACTCCGTCAGAATGTTACAAGAAGCGGGTATTCAGCCAGACATCTTAGTGTGTCGCACCGAACATCCACTGCCCGACGACCTGCGCAAAAAAATTGCCCTGTTTTGTAACGTCCAAATCAACTCAGTCATCGAGGCTATGGACGCCGAGACGATCTACGACGTACCTCTGCTTATGCGCAAGGAGCGGCTCGATCAGCGGGCGCTGTACATGCTCGATATCTACAATGACCAGGATGCCGAACTCGATTCCTGGAAGAGTTTTCTCTCCAAGCTCAAAAATCCGAGCGACTCCGTTCGCATCGGACTGGTAGGCAAGTACGTGGAACTGCACGATGCCTACAAGTCGATTGTGGAATCGTTCATCCATGCCGGGGCCATGAACGAGTGCAAGGTGAACATCGAATGGATTCATTCCGAAACACTGACGCCGCAAAACGCGATTGAAAAGCTGCAAAATCTGGATGGCGTGCTGGTCGCGCCCGGCTTCGGGGAGCGCGGCATCGACGGCAAGATTGAGGCTATCCGCTACGTGCGGGAGCAGGGGATTCCGTTTTTTGGAATCTGTCTGGGGATGCAGATGGCTGTCATTGAGTACGCCCGCAACGTGCTGGGCTTGGCGGGGGCGCACTCCTTCGAGATGGACAACGACTCGCCCCACGCTGTCATCAATCTTATGGCAGATCAGAAGGATTTGGAAAATAAAGGAGGTACCATGCGACTGGGTGCCTACGATTGTAAAATCAAGAAAGATTCTTTGGCCCATAAGATTTACGGAAAGGTAAATATCAAAGAGCGGCATCGTCACCGCTACGAGTTTAACAATGAATATCTGAAAGCCTTTGAGGATGGAGGAATGAGGGCCACGGGGATCAATCCTGATAATAATCTGGTGGAAATGATTGAATTGCCGGAGCACCCGTTCTTTATCGGCGTTCAATTTCACCCCGAGTTGCGGAGTACTGTTATGAGCCCGCACCCGCTGTTTGTTCATTTCGTGAAAGCTGCGATGGCATATTCAGCGAAGAAACGTACTATAAATCAGTAGTTTGAATACGCCTAAGGAGTGAGAATCTCATTCTCCCAAAATCTTCCTTACCTTTGCGAACTTAAATCAATTCGGGCATCCAAATAATGCCCGAATTGGTTGACTAACTTGTTCATAATCAATAAAAATTGTTTCGTCTGACCGATGAAGCCGCTTAGCAACACGCTGCCTGACGCTTTTCCGCCTGGCCGATTGCTAAAAGTCTTTTGAAATAAAATGGAAAAAAATCAAGTCATTGGTTTAGTACTTATTTTACTCATGCTCATCGGGTACCAGGTGCTGGTACCGCGCGAAGAGCCTGAACCTGTAGCACAGGAACAGGTGCAGCAGGTGAAACCCGCGCCGCCTGTGGCCGATACCCTGGCCGCGCCGGACACTACCCAAATCAAGGCCGCCTATGGTGATTTTGCCACCGCCGCCCAGGGGCAAGGGCAGGATTTGACCATCGAGACGAAGGACGTCAAGGTAGTTTTTTCCAACAAAGGAGGCATCTTGAAGGATTTGATGTTGAAAAACTACAAAACCTACGATGACAAGCCGCTGTATTTGATTTCCGACCAGCACACGCGCTTCAAACTGGATTTACCAACGGCGAAAGGCAACGTCAATCTGGCGAATCTTTACTTCAATACTACCGCAACCAGCCAAACGCTGGCCGAAAACGATTCGGCGGTTATTACCTACCGTTTGGCGCTTTCCGACAACCAATTTATAGAGCAAACCTACGTCGTGCGTGGTTCGGGCTACTTGATCGACTACGGCATTCAAACCCAAGGCGTAGGGCAATCGGGCAAGCCGCTGCAGTTTGGCTGGCAGAACGAGATGATGCAGTGGGAGAACGACATGACCGAAAACCGTAAGGCGGTCACGATCAACTACTACACTGATGGACTGGAAAGCCTCAGTCCGGCTACCGACAGCAACGTGGAGGCCGTCGCGGAGGAACCCGTACAGTGGTTCACGTTGAAGTCGAAGTACTTTTTGGCGGGTTTGATTAGTGAGAAGTACCCTTTGCAGGATGTGAAGGTGGAAGCCAAAGTGAATCCCGCCGACACCATAGTCGTGAAATCCCTGGACGTACAGGCGATGATACCCAGTGCCGGTTTGCAAGATGGCACGGCTCGTTTTCAATACTATTTAGGCCCGAACGACTACCAGATCCTAAACAAACTACCCATTGTCGATTTTGACGAGAACGTATATCTGGGCTATGCTTTCCTAAAACCGATCAACGAGTACATTCTGGTACCGTTATTCAATTTGCTGGAGAAAGTATTTTCCAACTACGGTTTTCTGATCATATGTCTGGTATTGATCGTCAAGACCTTGTTGACGCCGCTAACGTATAAGTCTTACGTCAGTATGGCCAAAATGCGGGTACTTGCCCCGGAATTGGCCGAGTTGAAGGAGAAAAACGGCGACGACATGGCCAAGCAGCAGCAGGACCAGATGAAGCTCTACCAGCAGGTGGGGGTTAGTCCGCTGAGTGGCTGCGTTCCGGTAGTGGCGACAATGCCCATACTGTTCTCGCTCTTCTTCCTCTTTCCAAACCTAATTGAACTGCGGGGACAATCCTTCTTGTGGGCTAACGACCTTTCTACCTATGATTCGTTCATCAAACTCCCGTTCACATTGCCATTCTACGGCAGCCACGTCAGTCTGTTTACGTTGATGATGACCGTTTCGAGTATTGCTTATGCGTACTACAACAACCAGATAACTCCCACGCAGCCGGGCCCGGTTAACATGAAGTTTCTGGGCTACGTGATGCCAGTGATGTTTATGTTCGTGCTGAATAACTTCCCGGCTGGTCTGACTTTTTACTACTTCGTTTCCAACGTAGTCACCATTGCCCAACAGTTGATTATCCGCCGCTTCGTGGACGAAGAAAAAATCAAGCGTATTTTGGATGAAAACCGCGTTAAAAACGCGAACGGTGAGAAGAAGCAAACTAAGTTCCAGAAGTATTTGGAAAAAACCCTGCAAGCCGGGGAAGAGGCCAAGCGCAAGCAGGCTGAATTAGAAAAAAAGAAAAAGCCGACCCGTCGTTCTAAAAAATAATGTTTGAGTTATTGAAAGGGAGGGTAGCGGTTTCTTTAATGGACGTTGCCCTTTTTTTATAAGTATTCACGCAGAAATAGCTTACACCTAATGGAGCGAATAAGTTTTTACCATGCAATCCTGACTCTGGGAGTTGTACTCATTACGCAAGGAGTACAAGCCCAGCTTTTCGATCGTCCCGACCAGAAGTTTCAGGAGGGAATCAACTTTTACAAACAGGGACGTTACGACGACGCGATCCAGAAGTTTGCCGATATTACTTCTAACAGCGCAAACGACGAATACGCCCCGCTGGCGCACTTCTATTACGGGTTGTCAGCCAATAAGCTGAAAAAATATAACGATGGAAACCTCATGCTTAGGCAGCTATTTACGCGCTACCCAAATTGGGTGCAGCGCGACGAGGCTTACTACTTGATGGCCGTCAATTTTTTTGAGTTACAGGACGACCGCCGGGCTTTTGACTACCTCAACCGAATCGGCGATGCCCGTATGGGCAAAGATATCCAAGGGTTGAAACAGCACTACCTCAAAAACATCGAGGATGTCGCCACGCTCAAATCACTGAACTCGGAATACCCCAATGACCGCGTGGTAGCGGTTGCGCTAGTTGACCTCATTCAGAGCAAATCCAGTAACAAAGCGGATCTGGAACTCTCCGACCGCCTGACGAACCAGTACAACATTGATGTCAGTCGACCGCAGGAAATCTTACCTGAAAAGAAAGAGGATATCCCTGAAAAGAAAGAGGTTATCAGAAATCCATCCTACGAAAAGAGATGGACGAAGGGCTACTACAATGTGGCGGTTCTTTTCCCCTATCGCCTGGCCGATATAAGATCTACCAAACGCGGACTACCGAACCAGTACGCTTACGACTATTTCGCCGGGCTTCAAATTGCCCGTCAGAAACTCAAATCCGAAGGGGTCAACATCCACTTGCAAGCTTATGACCTTGGCAATGAGGAAGACAAGTCGCTGGAAATGATAAACAACACGCATTTCCGCCAAACCGACCTCATTGTAGGCCCGTTATATGCCCGCCCATTTGAGCTAGTGTCGGAGTTTGCCAATGTCAATGGCATCACGATGGTCAACCCACTGGCAACCGATGGCAGTCTTTTGGAAAATGGCAAACTGGTTTATCTGGCTCATCCGTCTATACTTAGCCAAACTCAGGAAATTCTGATGTTGGTCAAGAGCAAGACAACTGTACCAATGGCCGCGATCTATTATGGCAACAATCCCAAGGACTCGGCCATGGCCTTTACTTATCAGGAGGAAATTAAAAAGGCGAGTGGAAATGTGCTGGAAATCAAAGAACTAAGCGGTGGGGCTCCGCAGATGAACGAGCAAATCTCCCAGTTTGCCAGCCAAAAGCCCAACCACGTCGTATTCTTTTGTACTGACCCTAAGGCGGGTCCGGCTTTGATGAGCATTCTCGCCGCCCGTAATGTCAGTGGTGTACCAGTAATCGCCACAGCCCACAGTTTCGACTTCAACCGGGTGCGCCCGACGGGCTATGG
>NZ_JBGSXF010000530.1:0-9986 GCF_041751555.1 Persicitalea sp.
GAAATAGAAGTTCTTTCGATTCAACCACTGGTCAAATTCGTTGACCGAGCCAAATACGTCGATGCCGTGTTTGATGAGGGACAGCAGGAGCAGGACCTGCTCCTTCACATTTTCTTTGAAGGTAGTGGGGGGCTTCTTGTATTCGCGAAACGTTTTGACACTCACGTTAAGCCAGTCGGAGATGACACCGTCGTTAAAATCGGTCAGTGTCTTAATGGCATTGACATGCTGCCAGTTCACTTCTCTGGTGTAGAGAAAGTTCAGGATTTCGCTATCGTTGATGTAGCCCGGTACATCATTGAGGAATGGGCTGGCGGATGATACTACTCGTTTCATTTTGGTTGCTTATAATGTGTCAGGACAAATATAGGCAATTTTGCCTTCATAGAAGGGAGTATTTGCCCTTGTTGTCGGTAGGATTGAGTGCAGGATCCTTAAGGTGTAGCTAGCAAATTCTGGGAGTATCCGCCAGGTGCAAATATCAATTATCTATAAGACAAATATTTAGGAAGGAATGTTTGCTTTTGGCGACCATTGAAGAAAGCAAATGACTCTTCTGTTTAATTGGCCTAAAAAGCAATCAAATTTTATGCTTTTCAGGCTGTTTTGGCTCTTCAAAGCAAAAACACTGCGAAAATCGGCTGCTAACTGCGGTTTTACCTCCGCAGTTCACCAACTCTCCCAGTAGCCGATAGCGCCTGACCCTACCCAAGTGTGGTTACCTTTCTATAATTCTTTGATATTCAATAGGTGATATCCTATACACGGCGTATAGAAGGCAGCGACCGCCCATAATGTATCAGCTACCCCTTTCTCAAATCTGGGAAAGGGGTGGCCGCCGAGTTTGAAATCCTCATCTTCGGTCTGCTAACAATGTGCTTCCCTATTAAAGGATGTTATTACTTGTGATGTGCTTATAAACCTGCCGGCCAATCTCCACGCCCGTCGATGGTCCCTGCTGATCGTCCCCTGATGACCCTTTTTTTGCGGAGCGGTTGCCGCCCAGGGCCTGGTAGACTTCTCTAAGAGAGAAATCACTGAACTCTCCCCGCCGGGTCCAGAGGTGCTGCGTGGCCAGAACCTTAACATCCATGCTGCCGGTATGAAAGTAGTCTTCGTAGCGCAGGGAGCCTTCGTTAAACAATTCGCGGAGGAAAGGTATCTTAGCTTCCTCCGTGCCGTATCCAACAATGAAGAAACAGTCAGCGGGATTATCGGGGTCGATAAAGCGTCCCAAAATCTCGCACAGTTCGTTGAGTGCCTTGGCGGCCGGCCTGTATTCCTTCTCGTTGGCCAGTTGCGCCCGCGTGACGCCCGTACCCGGCGAGACGTAATCCAGGGGCAAATCAGAAATCTCGCGGGGGCGGACAAGCAGCAAGTTGGCAATATTCAGGAAGCCTGGGTTTTGGGCGACCTGTACAAGCACCGCGCCATGCGCATTTACGGTGTGCCGGAGCGGCTCATCACGGGCGACGCCGACGACTTTGACAAATTTAAAGCTTGGGCTAGATGCCTAAAAAAGACCCTCGGCAATCCGCTCTTCCATTGGTCGTGCATGGAGTTGCAAACCATTTTTGGAATAGAAGAAATTCTGGATGAAAACAACTCCACGGAAATCTGGGAAAAAGCCACCGCGATGCTGGCGACCAAGGAATATGCCGCCCAAGCCATTTTACAGAAATTCAAAGTAGAACTACTCTGCACGTCGGACGACCTGGCCGATTTGCTGGAAAACCATCGGGCGATCGCTGAATCCGAAAGTACTATGCAACTTCTGCCTTCCCTGCGTGGCGACAGCATCATCGCTTTTGGTCAGGGTACTTTTGGGAATTTGCTGGAAAAAATTAAAAAGCAAACTGACGTTGAAATAAGCGACCTTGATTCTTACAAAAAGGCAATCTATAAACCCGATCAATTGCTGAAAGCACACCGAATGGAAAAGTGAAACTCCAACTAATCACTCTTTGGCCGCCCTAAGCCGTGCCTCCGAATTTTTTGGGGCGTGGCTTCTTTTTACACGCCAATTATCTTGAATGATTTTTAGTACTGGAAGGGTGTCGTAGGTCTCCGGGTACAAAAACTTTAAAATTGCGAAATAGGCCTGAATAATTCTATTTCGGCTGAGTGGTTCGATAGGTTGTAAGAACAAAGAATATGCTAGTTCCAAGGCCTTGAGTATCGAATTATGAAGACAACAGAAGAATACACCGTCAGCCCTGTCTGACGATAGAATAAGAAATTCTGCTAAGATATTGCACCCGTAAGTTGGATTATGGCTTTGCATACATTTCACTATAATACCGTAAATGCATTTGAAGCTTAGAGGGCTTTCAATTTGGTGAAAAATGTGACGTTAGGTGCCTAATGTAGGTAGAAAATTAGGTAGTCTCCTTTTGTAAACACATGAATATTTTACTTTTGATTAGTACATTTAGTATCAATCAACACTGACTTTGTCTGCTGTACCCTTAAAATCTTACCGCCCTCAATCGGAAGACACCAAACGCTGGGCCGCCTTTCGGGCGGGCGACCGCACGGCCTTCGGTCATATCTACGACCAGCACATTCAGGAATTGCTTTCATACGGCCATCGCATTACGAACGACCACCAGCTCATCCGCGACAGCATTCACGACTTGTTTTTGCACCTTTGGACGCAGCGTGAAAACCTCTCCCCCACCGATTCGATCAAGTTTTATCTGTACCGCTCGCTGCGCAACCGCATTATCCGCAACGCTGGTAAAATTTCCCCATTAGCGACCGATCTGCAACTAGCAGCTGAGGATATTTTGGTGGAATTATCAGTAGAAAACGTCTGGATTGTTCAAGAAACACAGCACGAACAAGCCGAAACACTACGCGCTGCCATCGACCGCCTGCCCAAGCGGCAGCAGGAAGTGATTCAACTCCGTTACTACCACGATTTCAACGCGGAGGAAATCGCCAAACTCTTGGAAATCAACAACCAATCGGTGCGCAATTTGCTGCATCAGGCCATCGGTCGTTTGCGTGATTTTTTTGGTGATGGTTTCTTCATTTGCTTCCTATTGGTCGAGTTTTTCAAAAAACTTTAACTTTTTTTCATATAAAACAGTACAAAACGACTTTCTCCCGATTTAGGGGGCAAGAACGATTTGTACTGTGTTTCAAAAATACGCCTCTTACCAGACCGCCGACTTCGTAGCCGATGCCGATTTCATCGAATGGGTGCGTCGGCCTACGCCGCTCTCCAATCAATTTTGGCAGGAGTTTCTGGAAGTATTTCCCCACCAGCAACCCGCTTTGCAGCAAGCCCGGCAGACGGTTCGGCTGTTGACCGAGGAAGGGAGGGCGATTTCTGCCGATCCCAATGACGCCAAACAAATCTGGGAGGCCATCGAGGAAAGTCTGGACACTGCACCTATTCGCCGAATCGGTTTCTTGCCCAACGGCTGGCAACGCTGGGCGGCAGCGGCAGCGGTGGTGCTGACGCTGGGCGCGGGTTGGTATTTTATTGGCTCCCCGAGTTCCGGCAGGCCCGAAACCTACCAGGCACTCGTTGAAGAAGCCGAGGCTATTCAGCCGCTGGAAGAAGTAATAAATACAACTACCCAACCACAGTTGGTTAGCCTGCCCGACGGCAGCACGATCACGCTCGAAAAAGATAGCCGGGTGAGTTTTGCTAAAAGTTTTGAGGGCACAAATCGGGAAGTGTATCTTACGGGTGCGGCCTTTTTCGACGTGACCAAAAATCCCGACAAACCTTTTTTGGTTTATTCTAATGAATTGGTTACGAAGGTTTTGGGTACCAGTTTTCGTATTCAGGCTTTTGAGAAAGACAAGAACATTGTCGTGTCGGTAAAAACCGGACGGGTGTCGGTGTATCCAAAAAAGTCGCCCGAAAGTGCCGACCCCGAAACGGCGGGGATGCTGCTGACGCCCAATCAAGAAGTGAAATTTGCTCGCGCCGAGGAACGTTTTAATCGGACACTCATTGAAAAACCAACCGTTCTTCTCACCCAAGAGGAACTACAACAGTACGCTTTTGACGACGCTCCGGTCAGCCGCATTTTTGCCGCGCTCGAAAAAGCCTATGGTGTGGAAATTGTTTTTGACGAAGAAGTCATGGCCAACTGCCACCTAACGACTTCCCTCTCCGCCGAGACGCTATTCGACAAGTTGGCCGTCATCTGTGAAGGCATCGGTGCTACCTATAAAATAGTGGACGCGCAGGTGGTGGTAAGCGGAAGAGGGTGTAATTAAAAAAGGGACAAAGGCACAAAGCGATTCGTCGCTACGACACAAAGGCACAAAGTGAAATGCTGGTTTCAGAAAGGCTTACTCATCACTCATCACTAAATAACGCTTATGTAACAACACCTCCAAACGAAAAAGGCCGACGGCGTTTGCAGCGTCGTCGGCCCGGCAAAAGATTCCTCGCCTGGTGCTTGCACCTACCGTTTGCAGCGGTAACGAGGGGTGTTTCTGTGATCTTTCAAACCCAAAAACTTTTCAAACAATGAAAAAACCCTTACAAAAACAAGGAAAACTGTTCCTGCTTATGAAAATCTCGCTCGTTCAGCTCTGCCTTGCGGTGATTTTTGCCGGACTTACCCAGGCCCGTGATGCTTCGGCGCAGGAGTTGCTGAACCAGAAAATTAGTCTGACTGCGGTAAACCTCGACGTCAAGTCAGTGCTTTCGGATATCGAGCAAAAAACCAAAGTGCGCTTTACGTATCGGCCCCGGCTCATCGAGAATGAGCCTAGCGTGACACTTTCGGCTACCAACGAACGTTTGGGTGAAGTGCTGGAAAAATTGCTAACGCCGCTGCGGTTGAAGTATAAGGTAATTGGCAAAGAAATTGTGCTGAGCAGGTTGTCAACGGCCTACGCGCCTCCTCTCTCTCCCCCCGTTTCGCTCCCAACGGTGCTGCCACTCGACCGCCAAATAACGGGTACCGTAACTGATGAAAGCGGCGCAGGTCTCCCGGGTGTGAGTATTTTGGTAAAAGGTACTTCCAGAGGTACCACCACGATGTCAGATGGTACTTACGATATAGCCGTTCCTGATGGCTCGGCCACCCTGGTTTTTTCCTTCGTGGGGTACTTGGTGCAGGAAGTGGAAGTAGGGAGCAAGTCCAGAATCGACGTCAGCCTCCAGGTCGATACCAAGCTTTTGGATGAGGTAGTCGTCACGGCTTTTGGCATTAAAAAAGACCAAAAATCCCTCACCTACGCCACCCAACAGATTTCAGGAAAGGAAATTTCGGCGGTAGGAAACCCGAACGTGCTGAACGGCTTGCAAGGCAAAGTAGCTGGCGTAACGGTAAGCCTAAATAGCGGAATGCCCGGCAAGTCGCCCGGCATACGCATACGGGGCAGCCGCTCTCTGACGGGCAACAACGCGCCGCTATACGTGATCGACGGCCTGCCCGTTTCGGGTGGCGATCGCATTCTGGATATAAACCCCAGCGACATCGAGTCTATGAACGTGCTGAAAGGCCCGGCGGCCTCGGCACTTTACGGCTTGCGGGCTTCGAATGGCGTGATTGTAATCACGACTAAGAATGGCTCGGGGGCGCAGGGAAAGCCGACGGTCACATTTGACAGCCAGTTCAGCATCGACCAGGTGAGCTTCCTGCCCGATTTGCAGATGGAATTCGCCCAGGGCGAGAACGGCGTGTTCAACCCAAATTCTATTTTTACCTGGGGGCCGAGAATTAGCACCATGTCTGCCTACACCAATCAGCTAGGGGAACAGGAACAACCCGCCGTGTATGACAATGACAAAGCTTTTTACAAAAACGGCAGCACCATGAGCTCTAACCTAGCTTTCTCTAATTCGGGGGCATTCGGTAATTACATGATTGGGGTGGGGCGGAGTGACCAGAAGGGTGTCGTTCCCAATTCGTCCATGACCCGTAATAACGTCAAGTTCAACGGCACATTCAACTTGCTCAAAAATCTTACTTCTGCCGTGTCCTTCAATTTTTCCGATCTCAGCGTCAACGACTTTCCGGAGGAATCAGGCAACAACAACATATTTCGGGGTCTTACCGAAACCCCTCCCTCCTACAATTTGGCCGCAAAGCCCTTTGCTGCCGCTGATGATCCTTATCGGCAAATATTCTATCGGGTTTCTCAGAACAACCCCTACTGGGTCATTAACAACGCTTTCCGTAACGAAAAAACCAAGCGCACGCTCGGGAACATCTTGCTGAATTACAAAATCAGCGACGGTTTGGCCTTAAACTACCGAATCGGGGTGGACCATTTTACGACCAATGGCACCACGTATCGCGAATTGGGATACGCGCAACAGGGGCGCACCAATCCACCCAGCGGGGGGAGTATCATCGTGGGCAACCAGTTTTCCAATCAGTTGAATTCCAATCTTTTCCTGACCTACAACAAGCAGTTAAAAGAAGCATGGTCGTTGGATGTGGTCGCGGGTAATGAAATTTTCGATACGAAAAACGAATTCGTCACTACCAATGGCAATAATCTTTCAGTTGGCAATTGGCCCAATCTGGCCAACGCTACCCTCATCACTGGCAGCAACAGCATCCGAAATCAGCGCAATGTCGGCTTCTACGGCAACGTGAATATTGGTTGGAAAGATAGAATTTACCTCAATGCCTCGGGCCGCAACGATATTGTATCGAATATGCCGACCGGAAACCGCTCTTTTTTTTACCCATCGTTGGGTGCGAGTGCCATCATAACCGAGCTGATACCCGCCAGTAAGCAAATTTTTTCCTTTGCCAAATTACGAGCCACCGTGGCTGAAGTCGGGCAAGCCGGACCTTTGTACGTCAATGGCAGGGGATTTGTTGCCAACAACCCAGGCAGCTTTGTGTTTCCCTACTTGGGCCTGGCTAGCTATGCCCAAAGCGGTACACGCATAAGCCCTGACCTCGTTCCTGAAAACACCCGCACCTTGGAAGTGGGGGCCGATATCCGTTTCCTGAACGACCGTATCAGTCTGGATTACACGTATTTCAACAGTAATTCCGACGGGCAAATTTTCAACGTACCTGTCCCGATCACGACCGGGGCCACCAACGAGGTCAGGAACGGCGGAAGGCTTAATAGCAAGGGACATGAACTGGTTTTGACACTGATTCCCGTCCAAACGCGCGACTTCCGCTGGGAATTCAACACCAACTTTACGAAATATGCCAGCCGGGTGCTGGAACTTTATGGCGGGACGCAACGGGTGGTAATCGGTTCGAGTACCATTACGCTGGCCGCGGAAACAGGTAATATCTACCCCAGCTTCGTAGGTACCTCCTACGTCCGTGATCCGGCGACCGGGCAGGTGGTTTATCAAGGCAATCAGTCACGCACCGATTACGGCCTACCACTGATCAACAATACGCAAAAAGTCCTCGGGACGCCGACGCCCGACTTTGAGATGAATTTCATCAACCGGATTTCTTACAAAGGTCTGACGCTTTCCGCGCAGCTAGATTGGCGCAGCGGGGGACTGATTTACAACCACTCGCTCAACGAATCGCTGCGGCGCGGCCTAGCGGGGGAGACGCGGGATCGCGAAACCCAGTTTGTGCCGGAAGGAAAGAAGGGAACCATCACCAACGGGCAGCTTGAGATACTGGGCGATAACGACATCCAAATCAACCGCGACCGCCGTTATTACGACATCACCTGGCAGATTCAGGAAATTGCCCTTTCCGACGCTTCGTTTGTCCGCCTAAGGGAAGTGGGGCTAACCTACGATTTGCCCAAAAAGTGGCTGTCGAGCCTAAAAATCGGCACCGCCTCTGTTTTTTTTAATGGGCGCAATCTTTTCCTAATCACCAGGGCATTCACCGATCCCGAAGTGAACATGACCGAAGGCCCCTATTCGAGTGGTAATTCTCAGGGTGTCGAGGTTTCGCAAATACCCCAGACCAAGAGCTACGGTTTCGGACTCAGAATTAAAATTTAAAAAACTCCTGAAAATGAAAAATATCAAACTACTCCTTCTTGTTTTCATCGTCACGTTCAGTTCCTGCTCGGAGGAAATCATGAACGACATTGATACCAATCCCAATCAGATCAACAGCGCGCCCCTCAAAACCCTGCTCCCGCAGGTAATGGTGAGCTATGTGGTTGAAATAGCGGGCGGTAGTACCGCTATAAACACCTATTATCTGTCAGAGCAAAACACATTCGTGCTGGGCAATAACGTACTTCTGGGGGTGCAGGGCATGGGCGCACAAGCCTGGGAGCAGGGCTACCAGGCATTGAACGACTTAGCAATCTTGAAACAAAATGCCCTCGAAAGCAATGCGCCTACCTACGCGGGTATCGCCGACGTGCTGCGGGCTTTCAACTTGGCGGCCCTAACCGACTGGTTCGGAGACATTCCCTATTCGGAGGCGCTACGGAGCGATATCGTCAATCCCGCCTTCGATAAGTCAGAAACCCTTTACCCCGAAATCCAGAAAATACTTGATGAGGCCATTGCCAACCTCGAAAAGGATTCGGGGCCGTTGGCGCCGAGAACCGACGATCTGATTTTTGGGGGAAATAAAAGCCTTTGGATAAAAACTGCCTACGGGCTCAAAGCCCGGCTGTACAATCGGCTGAGTAACCTCGATCCGGCTGGTTCGGCCAATAATGCCTTGGCGGCCATTGCCAAATCGTTCAGTAGCGACGCCGAAGGCTTTGTATTCAACAGGTTTAGCGAGTTGAACACCAACGGCAATCCCTTCTCAGTTGCACAAAACGGCCAGCCGCAGTCAGCAGTTGGCAATGGTATTTTTAGCACCATGGTAAGTTTCACGCCATCGGGAAAAGTGGACGAAGACCCTCGGGCCAACATCTGGTTTACCAAAGTAAAAGGGCAACTATTGGCTGCTCCCAATGGCACCGCCCGGCCCGACTTCGGGGAACCCCGGCTGGATGGCGCTTTCTTTTCTAAACCCGAAATTCTCAAGTTTTTCAAAGCTCCCCTGCCCCTTTTGACTTTTACCGAGTTAAAGTTCATCGAAGCCGAAGCCAGCCTTCGCCTGAACAATCCGGCCAAAGCCTATGAGGTTTATCGAACCGCTGTTTCGTTGGCGTTAAGCCACGCGGGCGATTTCAATCCGGCGGTAAAGCTTAGTGCCGCCCAGATCAATACGTACCTGCAGTCGGAAAAAGTTTTGCCGGGAGCCGAGAAACTCAGCTTGCAGGACATCATTTTTCAGAAGTACATTTACTTTTATCAATACCAGCCCCTGGAAGCCTATAACGATGTCCGGCGGACGGCGTTGCTAAAAGTGACCGACCCGACGGGAAGGGCCAACCGCATTCCGTACCCCATATCGGAGTTGACACGGAATTCCAAGACGCCAACCGACATCGACAATAATTCTACCTTCGAGCCACGCACCAAGGTGTTTTGGGCCAAGAAATAATTTTCATAAAAAACGCATTGCATCATGGAACGGAGAAATTTTCTGAAATCAGGAAGCTTAGCACTACTGCTCACCGCTCACTGGCCCAAGCCGACAAACTTTCGCTCGCTGAAAGTCGACACATTGCGGGAAGCAGCGAGAGATATTTCGGTAATCGGCGAGTACGATGTAATTGTGACGGGCGCGGGTCCGGCGGGGGTTTCTGCGGCAATCGAGGCGGGGCGTACTGGGGCGAAAACCCTGTTGATCGAAACGCACGGCTGTTTGGGCGGCGTGTGGACGGCGGGGTACCTAACCTGGATTCTCGACAACAAGAACAAGCCGGGGCTCATGCAAGAAATCATGCAAAAGCTGCAATCCAAGCCCAATGCAGCCACGATTCCCTCCGGTAGCACGTTTTCTTTCGATGCCGAAGACATGAAGTTGCTACTCGAAGAACTCTGCGCAGAAGCCAAAGTCGATGTCCTTTTCTTCACCAGGGTAGTGAGTGCTGCCCAGGAAAAGGGTCGCCTGACCCACGTTTTCACCGAGTCGAAATCGGGGCGCGAAGCTTGGAAAGGAAAGTTATTTATCGACTGCACCGGCGATGGTGACCTGGCA
>NZ_JBGSXF010000531.1:0-16555 GCF_041751555.1 Persicitalea sp.
GAGCCACACGAATGGAAGTTGAGCAGTTCCAGTCCGGTGAGTCCGATTGCGGTGTTGGATTGCTAAACGTATAGTTTTTGAAAGACCGCCCGGAGGGCTATGGGATAGTCGCCACTCGGCTGGAGCCGAGCGACTGCCTCCCTCTGATACTGCCCGTCGCCGGACCGCACAGAAACGCCACCACTGCCGCAACTTCCTCCGGCTCGATTTGTAAACTCATGCATATGGAATCCAGTTGTTGGATCTCTTGCCTAATTAAACTCGTCTTTCGGAAACAAATCGTGGTTGACCTCTTGCTCTGGAAAATAATTTACTCTTTTTAACTCGGAAATACTTTTCTTCCAATCAATGGGCAGGGCTTTGAACTGCTCGTTAATTTCGGCATTCAAGTTCAACTGTATTTCGGATTTGCTTCCAATGATAATGAATCCATCGGTATAAGTGTAGGGAAACACCTTGGCGAAGCCGTTTGCAATTCTATCAGTGGGTGCCCAACTGACCGCAAACCCGCCCAGGTTTAATCTGGACTTGATTAATTCAAAATACTCAACGGAGTAAATGTTGCCGGAGTAAGGAGAATTTGGCCTCAATGCGTCAGCTTCGATAACGTCATACTTCTCCTGGGAGCTCAACATAGCTTTTCTGCCATCCCTAATATGCATTTTGATTCTGCTGTCTTTGAACAGGCCCTTCACAGTTTCATCATCAGTCATAGCAGCGTACATACTGACCAATTCATACTGATTAGACGAAATCTCAAAACAGTCGATTTGTTTAGTCTTTTCTGATTGACTGGCTGCATACAAAGTTCCGCCTGAACCAAATCCAACAATAGCAATTTTCTCAGGATTGGGATGCAGGATTACAGGCAGATAGCCTAGTTGTAAATGACCAATATCTTCGTGGTACGGAAAATAGCTTTCCCCAAGACCGTTTAAAAATACTATGTCTCTTCCAAAGTTGTCAAAATTCAGTTTAATTGTGGAAACGCTCGATTTATCCTCCCTAACCAATATTTCCCTACCATGCGATCCTTGGAAAACTTTCCATAAATTTTGATTGTTCGGAAAAATCAAAGCAAATACTAATGTCAAAGCTATAAAAACTGAACTTTCAATCTTGTATTTAGCAATAGCGTCAATGTAGATGAGCTTATATACGATTAGAATTATCAGCAGTAAAGTCAAAAATAACAAGGTCAGGCTGGTTCCAAGGTATTCAAAAAGAATAAATGTGGTAATCAAAACAGAAATGGAAGAGAATCCAATATTAAAGAATAATAAAGTTCCAAGTCTTTTGCCGAAATGGGCTATGGACTTATTTGACGCTTCCTGCAACGAAACAAACGAGATTCCCATCAAGATGGTAGGTAGCGCCACGAAGAAGGTAGATAGGCCCACTGTCAGTAGAACCATCCTATAACTGCTGTCTTTTTCGTAAGAATACAAGTACCTATTGACCAACTCTAAAAACCCTGCATTCTTTAATCCATAAAAGAGGATGATGTAGGAAAAAAGAGTGTATAAAACGATTAAACTTTGCAGACGAAAAAAAAGTTGAGTCGGGTTTTTTATCTTACTCAAATATAGGATTCCAATCATGGAGCCAATGGCAATACCTCCTATGTAAATAGATAACAGAATTGCAAAAGTAAAACTATTGCCTTTCAGCATAATATGGAGTGTTCTAAACCAAACCATTTCCAACGAAAGTGCAATAAAACCAGACACTCCGAATAACAGATACCAGTTTAGTGAAGTGGTCGTGGCTCTGGACACAATTTCTTCTTCGTAGTCTGCTTTCGCTACAATACCAATACTACTATTTGAATTTTTGTGAACATTATAAATAACGATAGTAACCAGAACACAAACCAAATTCAGGAAAGCAGCAAAGTAGATCAATGCGTCAAAACCCAACCTGGGAACGATTATGAAAAAAGGGATGAATGCGCCAAAGGCAGCTCCCAAAGTGTTCAAAGCATATAAGAAATAGGTATTTATTTTTACTTTTTTTAGTGACGTCTCAAAAAGTTTTGAAAGCAAAGGAAGGGTCGATCCCATTGCTACTGTGGGAGGTAATAAAAAGACGAAAGAAGTCAACACAGTAATCGCAAGGCTTTCCGTGGAGAACCTCTGATAAAGAACGTCGTATAAAAAATAGTTACTGAGAACACCGAAGATGGCAATAAGTATCTCTATTCCAATATAAAGTCTCAACCTTTTCAGATCATCAAGGCTGTCGGATATCTTGCCACCCAGGTAGCTTCCCAACCCTAGCCCCAGCATAAATATAGAGACGATTATCGTTGTGGAAAGTGTGTCGGAGCCAAACGAAAACGTAAGATACCTCTGCCAAACCACTTGATAAACGATTGCGCTGATTCCAGAAATGAAGAATAAGAAAAGAATGACATTTTTTAAATTAATGTTCATTAGGATTTGAAGACGAAGAGGAAATCTGGTTCGGGTTTGATCTGTATCCAGTCATTGCCGACTTCGATCGAAAATCGGGTAGCATTCAGGAAGAAGAGCCATCTGAAGACGAAAAGTAAGCAAAAATCCCTAGACGCCCGGCGGTTCAGCGGATTCACAGCCCAGATTGGGCGATGACCCCACCGCGCCGATGGCGAACTAGCCCATACCATTCGTAATCTCAAAAGCTTTGCCGCTAAGCGACTGCCGAAGACCCTCTACAAACTCCCCGTCTTCCCTCCATCCACCGGAAGATTAATGCCACTTACACTACCCGCCGCCGGGCTGCACAGAAACGCTACCGCCGCAGCGACTTCTCAGCCTTCGACAACACCACCAAAGAATCCCAGGCCAACGGAAAGACCAAAGAAATGAATGAAAATCGGTAGCTGATACCCGGTTTAGCTCCGAGGCTGGCCCGTAAAGGTAGTTTTTCGTAGAATCTATCCGGCTGTTTGCGAGTTATAGACATCTGTCCTATATTTACAGACAAAAGTCTAAACAGCACAATCATGATTACTGCAAAAACACCGCTTGAAGCGAGGCTCAATAAAGAAATAGCTTCCTTTTTACAGAACCCCCGAGTACAAAGACTCCATTTTGGGATCAAGAAGCAGGTTAGCTATGATGATTTCCTGACTGATAAAATGCTGATTATTGCCGCGATCAGGGCCGGAATACCTTATTCTCTTTTTACACTGATCCAAAACCACACTCCTTTTTCTGAGAATGACTGGGCCGATTTTCTGGACATCTCTACCAAGTCTTTGCACCGATACAAAACCTCTGATGACCACTACTTCAAAGCTATTCATTCGGAGAAAATCATCGAAGTGGCTGAGGTGACCCAAGTTGGTCTGGACGTTTTTGGTAATATGGACAAATTGAAATTGTGGCTCAACACCCCTAATTTCGCCTTAGGGAAATTAAAACCAATCGAGTTGCTCAAAGACTCTTACGGGAAAGAACTGGTTATCAACGAATTGACCAGAATCAATCACGGTATACTGGTTTAGAATGGAATTGTACCGACTTTCAAGAGAAAAGTTTGCCAGTACTCTTTCGGGGAAGGGTGCTGCCCTCAAAGGGGCACGATGGACCTCGATCGGAGTAGAACTTATCTACACGGCAGGCAATAGATCGCTTGCCATGGCGGAAGTAGCGGTTCACTTCACTCTGGCTACTTTGCCGGACGACTACATGATGATGCTAATTTATGTCCCGGATGATATAGAGGCAAAGGAGGTATCAGAGACAGACTTACCAAACAACTGGAAAGATTTCCCACATCCTGCTTCAACTCAGAAATTTGGCGACGATTTTGTATCAGAAAAGAAGTACTGCCTTCTCAAAGTACCCTCAGTCGTGACCAAAGGAGATTTTAATTTTCTTATCAACCCCAATCACAAAGATTTTGGTCGAGTGGAAATCATTGATGTTGAGAAATTTCCGTTTGATAAGAGAATTTTCGAGTAGGATACTTACTACAAACTCCCCGTCTTCCCCCCATCCACCGGAATATTAATCCCACTAATACTACCCGCCGCCGGGCTACACAGAAACGCCACCGCCGCCGCGACTTCCTCCGGCTCGGCGAAACGTCCCACCGGGATTTCTGATTGCATTTGCGCGGCCAGGTCATCGGGCGTTTTTTCCTGCGCTTCGGCCCGCATCGTCAGCACGGCGTCCAGACGGCCCGTGCGGGTGTAGCCCGGCAGCACGTTATTGACCGTGATGCCGTAGCGGCCCAGTTCCAGCGACATGGTTTTGGCCCAGTTGGCCACCGCGCCGCGAATGGTGTTCGACACGCCCAAACCCACGATGGGTTGTTTCACTGAGGTACTTATGATGTTCACGATGCGTCCGAAACCCGCCTGTTTCATGGCCGGAACCACGGCTTGCGTCAGGATTTGATTGTTCACGAGGTGCATCTGAAAAGCCTTTTGGAACTGATCTGTCTCGGCGTCGATAATCGCGCCGCCCGCCGGGCCTCCCGTGTTATTGATCAAAATGTGAACATCAGGCACCAGCCGCAGGTACTCTTCCACGGCGGCTTTGACACCCGCGTTATCGGTGAAGTCGGCCACGACAAAGCGGTGGATTTGGCCTTTGGAGGTGTCCAAAGTATCCATCACTTCTTTCAGTTTCGCTTCGTCGCGTGCCATGAGTGTGACGTTCGCGCCCAGCAGGGCCAGTTCTACGGCGGAGGCGAGGCCGATACCTTGGGTACTTCCGCAGACGAGGGCGGTTTTTGAGGTTAAGTCGAGATTCAAATTAGTTGAGAGTTGATGGCCGCTCTTCGACCGCTCGGGCGGCCCCGTACGCTCAGAGTGACAGTTGATGATTAAAAATGCTTTTGCGCGGTCAGTTATCCAGGTTAGAAATTTCGGTACTCACGCTTTACGAACTGATTGGCGGGGGCAAAGTTAGTGATCTTCATGTTTTTGCCGTCCCATAGTAGTTTTTGGCGACCGGGGAAATCGAAGCCGCCTTTTTCTTTGGGTTCACGGTACTGGAACGAGCGCACGGCCAGGTTACCCATCAGCACGGACTCTGCCAGCGGGCCGGATTGCGAGAAATCCGAGCTCGTGTACGCACCGTAGCCTTCCTTGCAGGCTTTGACCCACTGCTGCTGGTGGCCATCGCTGCCGCCTTCCACCAGCGGACGAGTAGGCTTGGGCAGGGCAACGCCCTTGAATTTAGCTTCGGGCCACAGCTTAGGGTTGTCGCCGAACAACTCGGCACTCACGATTCCCTTGCTACCAATGAACATCATGCCGCCGTGGTGACTGCTGAATACGCCATTGTAGTCGCAGCCTTCGGGTAGTTTGGAACGAATTCCGCCATCGTACCACGACATACTGATTTCCTTTCCGCCTCGCGCGGCGGCGGGAAATTTCAAATGAATGGACGACGAAGGCGGACAAACATCGTCAAAGAAAGCTTCCTTGTAAAAATCGGCATAGACTGCGCCCACGCTGCACTCGACTGAAGTCGGGTAGCCGAGTTTGAGCGTGCGGAAAGGTACGTCCATGAAGTGGCAGCCCATGTCGCCGAGGGCGCCCGTGCCGAAATCCCAGTAGCCACGCCAGCGAAACGGCATATACGCTTCGTGGTAGTCGCGGTAGGGGGCAGTGCCGAGCCACAAGTCCCACTTGACTTCCGGCGGCACGGGCTGCGACTCGCCGCGGTCCTTGGGGGATTTTACCCCCTGCGGCCAGATGGGGCGGTTGGTCCAGACTTCGACGGTATCCACGTCGCCAATCATGCCCGATTGCACGATGGCCTCCGTCAGGCGGGTACCGTCGCCGCTGCTGCCCTGATTGCCCATTTGGGTCACGACCCGGTACTTTTTGGCCGCTTCAGTTAGTTGGCGTACTTCCCAGATGTCCTTGGCAAGAGGCTTTTCAATATAAACGTGCTTGCCCATTTCCATCGCCGCGATGCCGACTTTGTAGTGCATATGGTCGGGGGTAGTTACGATCACGGCGTCGAGATTCTTGCCCTCTTTGTCGAGCATTTCGCGGTAGTCGTGGTAGTAGGGGGCCTTGGGGAACTGGACGCGGAACTTCTCCGCCATGCGGTCGTCCACATCGCACAGGGCCGCGATGTTGTCGGAGCCGTCGTTGTAGGCTTGTTTAATATTGACGAGTGCCTTGCCCCCGCAGCCTACGGCCCCAATATTGAGCTTATCGCTGGGCGCCACGAAGCCCTTCCCCAGCACGTGCCGGGGAACGATCATCACACCCACCACTGCCGCCGCGCTCTTTTGTAAAAACTGACGGCGGTTTTCGGGAGCGGAGGTAGTTTTCTTGGATGTCATAAGGACTTTGAGTTGAATTCTTCAAAAACAAGTCGAAAACGGCGGGTGAATACTCATTTCTATCTACTGATGCAGTAGCCCCTTCCTCCCTTGTTGCCGACCATCAAACCTTCCTGAGCAGAGCCGCTTGTCATCCTGAGCGGACGGGGCAGCCCGAGCGGTCGAAGGACTCCTCCTAACTAAAATTCTGCGCGATCTTCATCGCCACCCCCATGTCGCCCTTGATCTTCAACTTGCCCGTCATATAGGCCATCATGGGATTTAAGTCGCCATCGAGCATTTTCAGGGCGTTCTTGGTAGAGATTTCAAGTGTGCAGTCCGCGTCGCCATCGTCGTGGGTGATGACATTGGGTACTTGCGTAGTATCGACGAAAATAACGCCCTCGTCGGTGTCGAACTTTACTTTGGCTTTAGTATCGCTGTCGTTACCAACAACAGTACGGATGCGGTCGGTCAGGGTTTGAAAACTCATAGGTTTGATTGTTATCTTTTTGAAAAAGGGAACTGAGGCAAAGTACGATTTGACACGTAAACGTCGCCCCTCTCGCCGCGACTGTGGCGGGCATCGCCTAAATTACTTCGGAACTACCCCTCAAACCAAACGAGAAGCAGTTTTTAATTCAACAACTGCCAGAATCACTTTTGGATTTATTCTACCGAGCTTTCGTCGAATCGACATGATCCATAACAATGTACTTCCAGTAAATAAAAACTGTAGGGCGGAAATATCAAGTATTCCTCATCGCGCCCAACCTCGTACTCTTTCTGACCCCAATGATCGTACAGCTTCAGGGGAACATCTCCGTGTTCTTTAAAAGCATACCAAGTCAGGAAAGCCGTTTCGGAACTGTAATTGAACAGGCAATACAACTTCTGCGCTGCACTGTGCCTGAGAAATCCCGTTACGTGGATGTTGTGGCCGGACAGCCAGGTGATGTTGCCCGTGTCTGCCACGACCGAAAGTTTTTTTCGTAAGGAAATCATTCGTTTCGTGCCCGCAAAAACCTGGTTTTCAATTGTCCCGGAGGTCTTCGTCCGCGCGTTCTTTTTCCAGTCGATGAGCGGGCGGTGCATCCAGCGGTTGTCGTAGCTTCTAGCCGGATCGTCCTGATAGGAGTAGTCGTTGAGGTAAGCGGCCTCATCACCGTAAAATAGCATCGGCAAACCACCCAGAAACATACTGTGGGCCTGCATCAGCAGGATTCTCTGGACGGCCAGGGCAATGCCTGATTCGTTGTCCTCGACCACCGCTTTTTCCAACCCGCAGAGTGAAGCCAGAGTGCCACTAATGCGGGCGTCCTGGGTCTTTTCATTGACCGAAAATAAGGCCCCGCGGGCGGGCGAATCGGGAAAATCCCCGGAATAGTATTCTTTCAGATACTGCCGATGCGGGAAAGGATCATAACCTGCTTGCCGGATCATGGCATCGTCGTAGCCCAAGCCAATATCATCGTGACAGCGGGTGTAGGTGATCCAGGAAGTACCGATCGGTTTTTGGGCCAACACAGGTTGGGCGGTGTGCATTACGGAGGTCTGTCCGGTAGCAAGGGCATCCCATTGTAGGGCCATTTGGGTAGCGTTGTAGGCAAAATCGCACTCCTCAGCCCGATAGCGGCCTTCACCGAAGTACTTCATGATGGCGTGAGGTGCCACGATGGCCTCGCCCAGCAGGACCATGCCGGGAGCGGCGACTTCTACGCATTTTTTGATGAGCCGCAGAATTGTGTGCGCTTGCGGGAGGTTCTGGCAGTTGGTGCCGATTTGCTTCCAGAGAAAAGCGGGAGCGTCGATGCGCAGAATGTCCACGCCCAAATTGGCAAAGTAAAGGACGTTGCCAAGCATCTCGGCGAACACCCGCGGGTTGGCGTAATTCAAATCCCACTGGTAGTTGTGGAAGACCGTCATGACCCACTTTTTGCATTCGGGTACCCAAGTGAAGTTGCCCGGCGCGGCCTGTGGAAACACCTCCGGCATACTTTGCTCGAACTGCTCGGGAATTGTGCTGAAATCGTAGAAGTAAAAGTAATCCTGGTAAATCGGGTCACCCGCTTTGGCCTTTTCGGCCCAGGCGTGGCGGTGGGAGGTGTGATTCAGGACGATGTCCAGCATCAGGTACATTCCCTTTTTGCCCAGAGCAGCTTGGACTTTTTTTAAATCCTGGATGGTGCCGAATTTCTCATCCACTTTTCGAAAATCGGACACGGCATAACCGCCGTCGCTTTCGCCCGCCGGGCTGGCAAAAATGGGCATGAGGTGCACTAGGTTCACGCCGAGATCACGCAGATAGTCCAGTTTGCCGGGTAGGTCGGCCAGTTTTCCGCAAAATCGATCGACGTAAAGGCTCATGCCCGCCAGGTCATTGCTCAGGAACCAATCTTCGGCTTTACGATCATCTCGCTTTTTCAACGTCGCCGAGCGGTTTTGGTGCGCCGAAATCAGTACTTCAATTAATCTGGCGAAATTTTCCTCGTAGCCAGGATGCGCTGCGTACAATTCGGAATACAACGCCTGAATATCGTTCATTCGCAACGCCAAATCCGTGTAGAATTTGGCATCCGCTCCGGCGATGTCCAGCTTTTTGGCTCTGAATAAATCTAAAAGTAACCCGGTGATTTTTCTATTCTTCATACCCACAAAACCCTTAACCGTCTGACCATTTACCCCAAAACTTAATGTCCGCCACCGCCCTGGAAGCCCGCTTCTCCCACGACCGCGCCTTTTTTTATCTTGATAAACAAAACCGAAAACGCCGCCAGGATGAGCAGGATTCCCGCCAGTTTGATGGCGTTAACCGGGCTACTTCCCAGCCAACTATTGTAATACAGAGGCATCGTGAAAGTTTCGAGCAGCATCGGAATGACGATGAACATGTTAAAAATGCCCATGTAGATGCCCGTCCGCTCCGGCGGAATGCTACCCGCCAGCATGATGTAGGGGTTGCCCATCATACTGGCCCACGAAAATCCCACGCCGATCATCGGCAGCAGGAGCAGGTACTTGTCGTGGAGTTGGGGCAAAACCAGCAAACTGGCCCCGGCCAGAAACATACAGATGCCGTGCAGGTACTTCGGACCGTAGCTGTTGGCCAGCCGCGCCAGGCCGAAGGCGGCAAAGAAGGCTACGGCGTTGTAGAATGCGCCCATCGGCCCGACCCATATTTCGGCCTGCCGAAACGCCGAACTACCCGAGTCGATGGTGCCAAAAAGCGTTTGGGACACGCACTTGGCGATGTATTGCCAGTAGATGAACATAGCGTACCAACTAAACAGCATCATGGGGGCCATCTGCTTCATCGTGAGCGGCATCTCGCGCATGGCGGCGAAAATTTCCCCAAAGGTAGAACCGACGCCCGAGGGCAAAGCGCGGATTTTGGCCTTTTCTTCCTCGGTTAGTGGAATTTCTTTCGTGGTTTTGAGCGTCCACAGGATGGAGCCGATCGACACCACGCTACCAATCAGAAAGGCAAGCAGCGTGGAGGTAGGGATACGGCCGATCCGTCCGGATTCGGACACGGCAAACAGGTTGATGAGCAGAAAAGGCGTTAGGTACGATAGCGTCTGGCCCAGCCCGGTGAATGCACTTTGAGTCAGGAAACCCAGCGATTGCTGGGTTTTGTCGAGCTTGTCGCTGATGAAAGCGCGGTACGGCTCCTGCGTGACATTGTTGGCCGCGTCCAGAATCCAAAGAATGCTCGCCGCCATCCAGACCGAACTACTGAACGGCATGGCCAACAGCGATACGCTGCACAACACAGCCCCGATCAGGAAATAGGGCGTCCGACGGCCCCAGCGAGTAATGGTTTTGTCGCTCATGGCCCCGATGATCGGCTGCACGATCAGCCCCGTCATCGGCCCCGCCAGCCAGAGCAGCGGCAGGGTACTTTCATCGGCCCCGAGATATGAGTAGATGGGACTCATATTAGCCTGTTGTAACCCAAAGCTGTATTGCAAGCCGAAAAAGCCAAAGTTCATATTGATGATTTGGCCGAAACTGAGGTAGGGTTTTTTCAAAGACATCAGGCGGGTTGATTTTCACCAAATATAATACGATTGCGGGAAGAAATATTGGAATCGTTGGGTGGCCGCCGAGTACTATTCGCCGATACAAAAGCTTCGCTCACCGATTACTAGCCACAAGGACGAGGATTTAGCCTTACCTTGGCATCGTGCGCCATGTGTCGGACGAGATTCAGGAAGATTTCGTGCCGCTCTGGCCGACGAGGTGGCTGGCGCTGTGGATTGTGGAGGAAGTGGAGTTCGAAGCGCTTTCCCAAGATGCCGTACTTCTTTCGGTCGAAGTCTGCCGTGCCGTTAGGGCAACGAAATGGCTCCCCGCACTTCTCCAAAACCCACGCGTAGCCCGTCACGCTCAGCGTAGCCGCGCATAATGACTTCGTCACCATCCTGTAAGTACGTACGCTCGGTTCCATCCGATAATAGGATCGGTTTTTTGCCGCCTTCGGTTAGTTCCAGCAGGCAACCGCTGGATGGCCCCGCAGAATCATGTGATCCACTGATGGTACCTGTTGCCAGCAGGTCGCCCGCGCGTAGATTGCAGCCCGAAATAGTGTGGTGCGCGATTTGTTGGCGGATGTTCCAGTAAAGGTGGCGGGCGTTGGTGCGGCAAACGACAGTTTCCGAAGTCTGCGGCTTGATCGCGACCTCCAAATTCAAGTCAAAGTTCAATGCTCCCTCCGTCTGCAAATAGGGTAGCGGCTCAGGAACTTGTTCAGGTCCGGCTACGCGGAAGGCTCCCAGCGCGTCCAGCATCACGACCCAGGGCGAGATGCTGGACGCGAAATTCTTGCTCAGAAAAGGCCCCAGCGGCTGGTACTCCCAGCGCTGAATGTCTCGCGCCGACCAATCGTTAAATAACACGCAGCCGAAAATGTAGTCCTCCGCTTCGTCTGTCGAAACCGGAACGCCCAACGCGGAGTTTTTCCCAATCACGAAGCCCAGTTCTAGCTCATAGTCCAATGCTTGACTGGGGCTAAAAATGGGCTCGGTCGCCCCAGAAGGCAGGATTTGCCCGCTGGGACGGCGAATGGTCGTCCCCGAAACTACGATGGAGGACGCCCGGCCGTGGTAGGCGACGGGTAGGTGCTTCCAGTTGGGTAGTAGCGGATTTTTAGGGCGGAATAGTTCCCCGACGTTGGTCGCGTGTTCCAAACTGGAATAAAAGTCGGTGTAGTCGCCAATCGCTACGGGTAGGTGCATGGTAGCATCGGCTTGCCGGATCAGAATCCGTTCAGAAAATTGATGAAGTACCGAGTCGGTCTGGGTAAGTTGTTCCTGTAAAATGTCTCTGACCTCGCGGGCGACCGGACGGCCCAGCGCGATTAGTGCGTTCAGGGATTTTTCCTGAAATACAGATTCCGGTACTTGGCTCGGATATAATACGCCAAACCGGGATGCCGCTGCCATGTCGATGATCCATTCCCCAATAGCTACCCCCACCGCTGGCGGCTCCGATCCGACGCTGAAAATACCGAAGGGTAGATTGTGCAGCGAGAAATCGGAATCCGGCGCGATGTCGAGCCACGGGGTCGGATGCGTCATTCTTTTTCGTTGAAATTATTATAGATTGAATCCATGATGTGAACGAACTGCTGGTAGTCGGCTTCGTCCAAGTCGCCCCAGCCTTTGCGGCGGATCTCGGCTACCACGGGAAACGCCTCATCGCGGACCTTAAGGCCCTTCGCAGTCATGTGGATATTGAACTTCCTGCGGTCGCCGACTGCATTACGCCTCTCTACAAAGCCTTTTTTCTCCAGGAGGTCGATGATGCGCGTTACCGTGGGTGGATCTTTGAAAGTGACTTCGGCTAGTGCGTTCTGGCTGATGCCCTGGTCGCGGGAAATATGATCTACTAAAACCCACTGATCGACGGTGAGGTCGATGGCCTGTTCATTCAGTTTTTTTTGCAGCGAACTGCGGATTTTTTTGATCGTAGTGTCGATCTTGAAAAAGTAGGCGCGTTGGTCGGAGTGATGTGTCATGGATAGAGCGGAGCGGGATTAAATTATGGACAAATCCCGCAAATATAGTAGCCATCAACTATTGCCATGCGAACAAACGAGTATTTATTTTATCAATTTCTTAACGAACAGCGATTTTCATTGCATCGCTTTCTAACATTTTCTCAATTTCTACCACCGAGCCGTAAAGCTGTTCGTAGGAATCGATCACAAAATAGTGTTTTTGATAGCGGTCAATGTGGTAGGGTGTTTCGAGCAATTCGGCCACGTCGAAATTGAGCTTGGGGACGTCGTCGCGCAGGCAGTACTCGCTCTCGCCAGATGAGGAAATGATGCCGCCGCCGTATATTTTCAGCTTGCCGCTTTCCCTAATCATCCCGAACTCCACCGTGTACCAATACAGGCGAGAAAGCCTTTGCAACGCTACCTCGTCATCAATGAAGCGCAGCGCGACTTTGCTCAAATCGGCCATGAAATTACAGAAAGCCTGATTGCTCAGCAACGGCACATGACCGAACGTATCGTGAAACATGTCCGGTTCTTCCAGATAGTCCAACTGCTCTGGCTTCCGCAGCCAAGTCGAAGCCGGAAATTGCCGATTAGCCAGGTGCTGGTAGAATTCCCGGTGCGGAATCAGTCCCGGCACCACGTAAACTTCCCAGCCCGTCAGCTTTCGCAAGCGCGGATTGGTATCCTCGGCAAAGTTCGGGATACGGTCAACCACAAAACCGACCTTATCCACGCCGCTGAGATACGCCTCACTGGCGATGCGCGGCAAAACTTCCATCTGCCGCTCAAACAACCGCCGCCACATGGCGTGGTCGGCGGGAGTGTAGTTTTTATATGGTTGGTGCATGAGAGAATGGTTGTCTTTTCGGGTTAACGGGCAACGGTTAAGGGTAAAACGGCGTTCTCTGATTTCACTTTTGACCTACGCAATGGTCATCCGCGAATCGTTGACCCTTAACCGTTAACCCATTTTTCAAAGCGTTCCCCGCAATTCCTGCTCTCTTTCTATCGCTTCGAAAAGAGCTTTGAAATTGCCTTTGCCAAAGGATTTTGCGCCTTTGCGCTGGATGATTTCGAAGAAAAGCGTGGGGCGGGGCATGATGGGTTTGGTGAAAATTTGTAGCAAATACCCTTCCTCGTCGCGATCCACCAGGATACCAAGTTTTCGGAGTTCGTTTAGTTCTTCGTCGATGTGGCCGACGCGGCCCAAGAGGTCGTCGTAGTAGGTTTTTGGTACTTGTAAAAATTCCACGCCACGGCTTTTAAGCTGGGTGACGGTTTCCACAATATCGTTGGTCGCGACGGCGATGTGCTGGATGCCGGGGCCGTCGTAAAAGTCAAGGTACTCTTCCACCTGCGACTTCTTACGGCCTTCGGCAGGTTCGTTGATGGGGAATTTGATACGGCCGTTCCCGTTGCTCATCACTTTGCTCATCAGGGCGGTATAGTCGGTGGAGATATCCTTATCATCGAAGGACACCAACTGGCTGAAACCCATTACTTCGGCGTAAAACTTCGTCCAGACGTTCATCTCGTCCCAGCCCACGTTACCCACCATGTGATCCACATAGCGCAGCCCGACGGGCGCGGGCCGATAATCAGGTTTCCACGCCTTAAAGCCGGGCAGGAAAGGGCCGTCGTAAGCCGTTCTTTCGACAAAAACATGTACTGTCTCGCCGTAGGTGTGGATGCCTGAGCGCACTACGCGCCCCCATTCATCTTCTTCTACGGTGGGTTTCAGAAACGGTTTAGCCCCGCGCTTGGTAGTTTCTTCGTAAGCTTGGACAGCGTCATTCACCCAAAGCGCTACGACGCGGACGCCGTCGCCGTGGCGGTCGAGGTGCCGACCGATGGCGGTGTCTTTGGTTAAAGGCGAAGTCAGTACCAATCGGATTTTATCCTGTACCAGTACATACGATTCGCGGTCGTGCAAGCCCGTTTCCAGGCCCGCATGGGCGAGTGGCTGGAAGCCAAAGGCGGTTTGAAAATAATGCGCTGCCTGCCGGGCGTTACCGACGTACAGTTCCAGGTAGTCAGTGCCTTTGAGTGGAAGGAAATCCTGGGCCTTGGTTGGGAATTCTAGTTCTAGTGTTTCCATTTTTTCAGTTGACAGTTGACAGTTGACAATTTTCCTGCTGTCGATCAATATCTCATCATTCATCACTTTTACCGCGTCGGAGTATCTCATAATTCCCCTTGAACCCAACTTCGATAGTACTTTCCATCATCGATCGCCAGCGCAGCCTGCGTGAGCATGAGCGGGCGGAAGGTGTCTACCATCACGGCTAGTTCTTGGGTTTCTTTTTTGCCGATGCTACGTTCATAAGCACCGGGGTGCGGGCCATGCGGAATGCCGCCGGGGTGCAGCGTGAGGTGGCCCGCTGCGATGTCGTTGCGACTCATGAAGTCGCCGTCCACGTAGTAAAGTACCTCGTCGGAGTCGATGTTGCTGTGGTTGTAGGGCGCGGGAATGGCCAGCGGGTGGTAGTCATAAAGGCGGGGGCAAAATGAGCAGACCACAAATGCGTCGGTCTGAAACATCTGATGCACCGGTGGCGGCTGGTGGACGCGGCCCGTAATTGGCTCGAAATCGTGGATCGAAATGCCCCAGGGGTAGTTGTAGCCGTCCCAGCCCACTACGTCGAAAGGGTGGCTGGCGTAGGTGAGCGAGTGAAGGGCGTTTTGTTTTTTTATTTTGATCAAAAAATCACCCGTCTCGTCGTGGGTTTCCAGGTCGGTGGGTAGTTTATAATCCCGCTCGCTGTATGGCGCGTGTTCTTTGAGTTGGCCAAAATGGTTGCGGTAGCGGCGCGGCGTCTCGAAGGGCGAATGCGATTCCAGGTAAAGGATACGATTGTCCTCGGTGTCGAAGTCGATTTGGTAAATCATTCCACGCGGAATGACCAGGTAATCACCGTATTCGAAGGGGATCGAGCCGAAAGCTGTGCGTAATTTGCCGCTGCCTTTGTGGATAAAAAGTAGTTCGTCAGCGTCGGCGTTTTTACAAAAATAATCCGTGAGTGAGTTGCGTGGTGCCGCCACGCCGAGCGTGACGTCCTTATTCACCAGCAGCGGCACCCTACTATCCAGAAAATCATCCATCGGCTTGACAGAAAAGCCGAGGAGTTTCCGCATCGTCAGGTTGTTTTCTACCACAATTTTCGGGCTGACATCCTGCGGCGTTCCTACCGACTTTACTTTCGTAGGAGGTTGCAAGTGGTAGAGTAGCGACGAAGTACCCTCGAAGCCTACTGTCCCGAAAACCTGCTCGTGATAGAGACTTCCATCTGGTTTTCTGAATTGCGTATGTCTTTTGGGCGGGACTTCACCAAGTCGGTGGTAAATGGGCATAACCTGAAAATTTGTTGTTTCAAAACTTGTTTTGTTGTTTGTGCAACAATTATACCAGCAATTTCTTATTTCAACAAATTTTTGGATTATTTATTGTTTGATAGTTTTGGTATCGGAGCTTTATTTTGTCAAACTCTCTCGCTCGGCGACTACCGTATCCAGCATTTTTGCCCAATGAAAATACTGATCTTTTTTATCGCGGTACACCATCACCGGGAAGGGTTTGTACACAGGTTCGGTCAGGACAGCCAGTTTCTTCCAGGAGTCGATGGCCTCCTCTAAATGCGCGGCTGCTTCCTTTCGCTTGGTGCTGTCATTGGTGACGCGGGCCGTTTGTAAAGCCACCGCTGCGCGAAGTTTGTAGGCAAAATGTAAGCCCAGATAGGCCCAAGCTCGCACATCCGTCACTTCGTAGCGGAGCGTGTTGTCATTTTTTGAAGAAATTGCTTTAACATCTGCCAAACCCTGCTGGCATTCGGCTTCCAATCGGTCGGCGAGTTGGAGCGGTGTGATGCGGTTTTTGTCCATCGACTTGCCGCTTTGCCGGATGCGCACAAATTCCTCAGCGTTCATGTAGGTCGAGTCGAGCGGCGGATGCGAGATCAAATCCTCGACCGAAATTAGGCGCGTGCCGCCCGGGCCCAGCAGCGTCGTGAAACCTTCGGCGTACATGGTGTAGTCCCAGCCGATGTCGAAGGACGAAATCAGTTGCAGGGGCACTTTGCTCACGGCGTTGTAAGCGTGGAATAGATTCGGGCCGTTCTTGCCGTAGCGTTTGGTGAATTCTTTTTCAAAAACCGCGTCCGATGTACTCGGGTCGTAGAGCAGTCGGCCCCACAACATATAGTAGTACCACTGCCGCTCGAAAGCATATTCCCACTTCACACTGTCAAGTTTGCTGAAATAATCCAAAGCCGGAAT
>NZ_JBGSXF010000532.1:0-4174 GCF_041751555.1 Persicitalea sp.
GGCATTCAGGAAATGTACATGTTTCTGGGCAAGAATATCAAGTACCCCACGGCTGCCGCCAAAGCCAATGTGACGGGCAAGGTATTCCTGAGCTTCGTGGTGACGACTGAAGGCGAAATCAAGGATATTCAAGTTATGAAAGGCATAGGTTTCGGCGCCGATGCAGAGGCCGTGCGCGTGGTGAAGGCGATGCCGCGCTGGAAGGCGGGGACGCAAAGTGGGAGGGCCGTGAACGTTCGGTATAACCTGCCGATTGCTTTTGAAATCGACAACGGCAAGAAAGAATTAGGGGCTAACGGTGTCGAGAAGCCTTCCAATTCTGGTGCTACGGTGGTGGCCTACGCGAAAACCACACCCGGAGCGCCTGAGATGTATCGTACAGGAGAGGGACAGTTCAGAGTCGTAATTGACGGTGTAATGCAAAAGGAAGGTTACGATATCAAAAAGGTCGGGCCTGAGAATGTCGAAAAAGTAAACGTCCTGAAAGGAGAAAGTGCCACCAAAGCCTACGGTGAAAAAGGTGCCAACGGAGTAATCGAGGTTTTTATGAAAAAGAAATAAGGTCGGTATCAGATTCTTAACCGTTTAACCCAAAGGAAATGGAAACGCTGTCCTACCTCGCCCAAGCCAACCTCTACTGGATCGCGCTCTACGCTTGTTATGCGCTTTTCCTGCGACGGCAAACCTTCCTGCACTGGAACCGGGCGTATTTGCTCGGTTCCTTGCTGGCGGCGTTCGCGTTGCCGCTGGTGCAGTACCCTGAGGCGGCTCCGCCTGTTCCGGTAGTGTACGAGATGTCGGCGGCCGCGCTCACGGTGGGCGCGGCGGTGGTGGTGCCTTCATCCTCGCTGCTGACGTGGGAGAATTTGCTTTGTCTGGTGTACAGCGTTGGGGTTTTGTTAATGCTGGTTCGTTTGGCGCGGCAGTTCGGCTCTCTTTTTTCTTTTATCAAGAAAGGCGAGAGCATCGACATGGGTAACCACATCATTGTTTTGCTGGACGAGGAAGGGGGCGCAACAGCACCCGCTTCCTTCTCCTTCCTCCGCTGGATTTTCATCAGCCGCTCCGACTACGAGCAAAATTTCGACACCATCCTCTGTCACGAACTCGTCCATGTGCGGCAGCGGCACAGCCTAGACATTCTGCTAACGGAGGGGCTGTGGGTGGTTTTCTGGTTTAACCCGGTTTTGATTTTATACAAAAACGCCCTGCAGCAAATCCACGAGTATCTGGCCGACCAGCAGGCTAAGGCCGATAACCGCGATGGTTACGCCGACTTTCTGCTCTCCTACGCAACGAATGCTCCAAGTACTGTTTTGACCAATCAATTCTTCAATCCTAAACTCTTGAAAAACCGCATCGCTATGCTTTACAAAAACAAAAACTCGAACTGGTCGCTCGGCAAATACGCCGCTGTGGCTCTGCTGATTAGCTTCACCTCGTTGCTAGTCGCTTCCTGCGAGCGGGATTCGCTGCCTACGGCCAAAAATAGCTCCTCCAAGAATATGAGCGGAATGGTAGAGGTGTCTGGTGTAGTGACAGATGCGAATGGGAAAGCTATTCCAGGAGCCGATATTATGGTAATGGGCGCAACACGCGGGACGACTACCTCCTCCGAAGGAAGATTCCGACTCGATGCTCCGGCGGGAAGCGAATTAAAATTCAGTTACGAAGGATTCAAGAACCATCTTCTGAAACTGAACCCCAAGTACGAAAAGGTGGCATACAGGGTCGCCATGACGCCCGGCGAGGGCCAAACGTCCCAGACAAACGGAGCATTCTTCATGACTTCGCCCGACGGCAAAACTTTCAGAGCAATCAGTCAGGCTTCGACTTATAACGGTGAAACCATTTTCACGGTAGTTGAGGAGCAACCGCAGTTTCCCGGCGGTATCGATGCCATGCACAAGTTCCTGGGAGATAACGTAAAGTATCCCGAAGCCGCCAGAAGGGCCAAGGTCCAGGGCCGGGTTTTCCTGAATTTCGTAGTAACGAAAGAGGGTGAAATCAAGAACGTTACCATTCTCAAAGGAATCGGCTTCGGCATTGATGAGGAAGCCCTTCGGGTGATGGACAAAATGCCCCGCTGGATACCTGGCAAGCAGGATGGTAAACCGCTAAACGTGCGCTATAACTTGCCGATTGCCTTTGAGTTGGGCAAAAAGCCGGAATTGAAAAAGAGTGAAGCTGACAAAAGAGTAGGGATGCAGGGCGTAGCGCCTGATTCCGAAATTGAGCGGGTCACGGGCGCTCAGCCGACCAGGCTGGAAGACTCCGAGCAGATGCTGCTGGTAGTGGATGGTAAAATCGTGTCGGACAGAAGCGAAAAACCTGAATTAGATCCGGCTGCTGTTGAGTCGATCAACATTATGAAAGACGCCGCCGCCATCAAAAAATACGGCGACAAAGGAAAAAACGGGGCCATAGAGATCATCCTGAAAAAAGGCAAATCCTAAGCCATGTGGTACGGGCTTCCAGCCCGTTTCTGCATCATATAAACGGGCTGGAAGCCCGTACCACAACTTATGATGAACTACCTCGTCCAAGTCAACCTCTTCTGGCTCCTGCTCTACGGCTGCTACTGGCTCGTGCTGAGCCGCCACACGTTTTTCGCCTGGAACCGGGCGTATTTGCTCGGCTCGTTGCTGCTGGCGTTCGTCCTGCCGCTGGTGCCATACCCCGAGGGAATGCCGCAACTACCTGACTTTTTCGATTTTGCTTCATTAGTTGAAGAAGAGGCGGTGGAGGTAGGAGAAGCCGATCTCCTGTTGGAAACCTACGCTGCCATGCCAACGAATTATGCGCCGGAAGCCGCCGCGCCAGCAACTTCAGCCCCGGTACTGGGCTGGGCGAAGTGGTTGGTGGTTCTCTACGGTCTGGGATTTGTTTTTATGGCGGCGCGGCTGTTAAGTCACTTGCGCGGAGTGTACGCTTTTTTTCGGAAAAGCCCCTGCCTGGATATGGACGCCTACCGCCTGTACCTGCTCGATGACGACGAAGGTACAGAAGAGGCGTCGCCGGGCGACGCTTCGCTCGGAGCGGCGGCTCCCGGCTCTTTCTCCTTCCTGAACCACATCGTCATTACCCGCCGCGACTACGAGGAGAACTTCGACACCGTCCTCAACCACGAACTAGCCCACGTGCGGCAGCGGCACAGCCTGGACGTTCTGCTGATGGAGGGGCTGCGGGTGGTTTTCTGGTTCAACCCGATTTTGGTTTTTTACAAAAAATCGTTGCAGCAAGTCCACGAGTACCTGGCCGACCGCGAAGTGTGCGCCTGGGAAGCCACGCCGGGCGACGCTTCGCCGGGCGACGCTTCGCCGCGCGATAGCTACGCCGAGTTCATGGTTTCCTACGCCCTGGCGACACCAAACGCCGAGCGTCGAGCCGTCGACCTCGTCAACCCTTTTATTGATTCTAAACTCTTAAAAAATCGAATCGTCATGCTGTACAAAAACAAAAACTCCAATTGGTCGCTGGGCAAGTACGCTGCCGTGGCCCTGTTCGTCGGCTTTGTGTCACTACTGGCGGCTTCCTGCGACCAAAAGACCGGGGAAGATTCCGAACAAAATACCTCTACCACCGATCAGAACATCCGAATCGAGGGCGTTGTGCTGGATGCTAAAGACGAGCCACTGCCGGGAACGAGTATCGTTGTGAAAGGTACCCAGGTAGGAACTACCACTACTGCCGAGGGGGAATTCAGAATCACGGCCCCGGCGGGGAGTACCCTGGATTTTAGCTTTATGGGTCACAAACCCACTTCCGCCCAAATGTCGGAACAAGGCTTTATCAAGGTAGTTTTGGCCGATGAAAACGCCTCCGAAAATTCGGTTGCCCGACGCATGTCGTCCGAGGTGGGAGAATCCTTTGTAACAGAAAAGTTGAAAGACAAAACTTCTTCCGATTACCTTAAAGATTCCGTCTTCACCGTAGTTGACACTCAGCCGAAATTCCCCGGTGGTATTGAGGCCATGTATAAATTTATCGGCGAAAACATGAAGTACCCCGCCGCCGCCCGTCGCGCCCTGGTACAGGGCAAAGTGTTCCTGACTTTCGTGGTCAACGCTGATGGCAGTGTTCAAGACATTAAAGTACTGAAAGGCATGGGATTCGGCACCGACGAGGAAGCGGTCAGAATCATGAAGCAGACGCCCAAATGGATACCCGGTGC
>NZ_JBGSXF010000533.1:0-11568 GCF_041751555.1 Persicitalea sp.
GAAGCGGTACCTGTTGCTGGTGGACGGGATGGGGTACTTGGCGTCGGTGTTCTCCGGGGTCCAGTGGTTGTCCAGCACTTCTTTCAGCTTGCTGGTGCCGTTGGTGTAGTCCACCGTGAAGGCCACGGCGCTCATGTTGACGATGTCGTTGCCCTGCGTACCGCTGAAAAACAGCGACAGCGAGAGATTTTTGTAAGCCATGGTGGAGTTGATGCCAAAAATGAAGTTCGGGTTGGGGTCGCCGATCTTGACCTTGGTGTCCGACTTGTATTTCAGGAAACCCTTCTCGTCGTAGCCGTCCTCCTCGAAGCCGTAAATGACGCCCAGCGGCTGGCCCTCGCGGTAGGTGTTGGCAAAATCATTGAAGATGATCATGTTGACGTTGCCCGCCAGGATGTCCTGGCCGCCGTAGAGTTCCAGCACCTTCGTGCGGTTGAAGGCAATGTTGGCGTTCAGATCCCATTTGAAATCGCCCTTTCCGAAAATATCGGCCGTCAGGTCGAGTTCCAGCCCCTTGTTGCCCACCCGGCCCACGTTGCGCAGCGAGTTGGTGTAGCCAGTGCTGCGGGGCAACTGCACGGCGTTGAGCAAATCCCTGGTTTGCTTGACGTAGTAATCGGCCGTCAGCTGGACGCGTCCTTCGAGGACGCCGACCTCCAGCCCGAAATTGACCTGCTCGGTAGTCTCCCACTTCAAATCGGAAGCCAGGCGATTGGCGGGGGCCATCGTGGTGAAGAGCGAACTGCCGAACACGGTCGAACCGGGCGCAAGCTGGTTGAGCGTGGAATAGGGGCTGATGCCCTGGCTGCCCGCTTTTCCCCAACTGGTGCGGAGTTTGAGGTTGTTGACAAAATCCACCCCCTGGAAAAACGCCTCGTCGGAAATCCGCCACGACAGGGCAGCGGAGGGGAAGTAGCCCCACTTGTTGCCCGGCGAATACACCGACGCCCCGTCGGCCCGCATGCTGAACGTAAAAAGGTAGCGGCCATCGAGGGTGTAGTTGACCCGTCCCAGCCCCGACAACAGCGTCGATTTCGTGTAGGAACTGCCGGGCGTAGTGAAGACCCCCGCCGTGGCCAGGCTGTAGCTTTCGGGAATGTCGCTCAGAAAGGCCGACCCGCCGGCGGTCAGGCTGGTGGTCACGAAATCCTGGTAGGTGAACCCGGCCACCGCTGACAGCTGGTGCCGACCGCCGAACCGCTTGTCGTAGCTGAGGGTGTTCTCGTTCAGGAGACTGATAAAGTCGGTGTTGGTGACAGTGGCCCGGCCGTTGGGGTCGTTTTGGAATTTTTTGGTCTGGTAGAAGTCGTTGCGGCTGTTCCGGCTTTCGATGCCCCCCGAAACCCGCAAAGTAAGGCCGTCCAGGATTTTATATGACAAAGCCGTATTGAGCAGGACGTTGTTCTGGATGGTCTTGTTGCTCTGCTCGTAGATGAAGTTCAGGGGACTAAAGAGCGCCTCCGAAACGTAAGTCAATAGCCGGGTGGGTTCCGTGTAGGTGCCATCTTCCTGGTACACGGGCAGGAAAGGGGGAATGCCGAACGCCCGGCCGATGAGCGAGGTGCCGAAGCGTCCCTGGTCGGACAATTGCCGCTGGGTGTTGTTTCGGGATAGGGCCAGGTTGAGGTCGATGGAGAGGGCTTTGCCGATGGTGTGCTGGATGTTGTTGTTGAGGGCGTAACGGCTGTAATTGCTGTTTCGGATAATTCCCTTTTGATCGAAGAAACTGCCGGTGATCGAGAACCGCGTTTTTTCGTTGCCGCTGGCAATGTTCAGGGAATGGTTCTGGATGGGCGCCTTCGTAAAAACTACGTCCTGCCAGTTGGTGCCGCGGCCCATTTTCTCAAACTCGGTGATCTGGTCGTCCGTGAACCGCGGCGTTCGGCCCATATTGGCGGAGAGCCGATTGTAAAAAGTCCCGTACTCGTACGGATTCATCATTTCCGTGTCCTTGATCAGGCTTTGGGTTCCGTAACTCGTCTCGAAGGTGACGCGCGATTGCCCGGAGGCAGGCCCGCGGTTGGTCGTGATCAGCACCACGCCGTTGGAAGCCCGGGAGCCATAAATGGCGATGGCGGAGGCGTCTTTGAGGATTTCGATGCTTTTGATGCTCGAATTGTTTATTACCTCGGCGCTGCTCACCGGGAAGCCGTCGATGACGTAGAGCGGTTCGTTGCTGCCCACGATGGAGTTCGTCCCCCTGATCCTGACGCTGATCGGTGCCCCCGGTGCCCCGGTGTTCTGCTTGACCTGCACCCCGGCGGCCCGGCCCGCTAGGCCCTGCATGACGTTGGCTGTGGGAAAAGCGTTAATTTCGTCGCTGCCGACCGAGGAGACCGCCCCGGTCAGGTCCGATTTTTTCACGGTGCCGTAACCGATCACGATGGCCTCGTCCAAAGCCCTGGTCTCGGCTTCGAGCCGCACGTCGATGTTGGTTCGGCCGTTGATGGCCACTTCCTGCGTGGCGAATCCGATATAGGAAAACACCAGCACCCCTTTTTCCGGGGCCAGCAGGGTGAACGCCCCGTTCACGTCGGTGCTGGTTCCCACATTGGTCCCCTTCAAAAGCACATTGACGCCGGGCAGGGCCTGGCCGTTTTCGTCCCGCACCTTTCCGGTAACGGTCGCATCGGCAACCGCATTTCTGCGGTTGAGCATCGGCAGATTACGGGAAATCGATGCGGAATTTGAAGCATTGTCCTGGCCGATACCGCTGGCGGGTTCGTTCTTGATCAGTCCCGCGCGGCGCGGCTTCACGCCAGGAGCCACTTTTATCGTGTAGGAGGTGCGGTTAATCTTTTTGTACTTCAACCCCAAAGGCGACAGCAGGTTGTCCAGGTTCTGCGCCAGACTGCGACGGCGGTCGATGAGGAGGTCTGCCGGCACGGTGATCCCCTGCACCGTGCTGGGTTCAAACAACAGGTTGGCGTCGTACAGGGCGTTCAGTTCGGCCAGCACATCGCCAAGCGGGCGGGCAGTGACTCCCCTGTTCGGGCTTGTGGCCTCCTTTTGTTCGGCTGACGCCAGGGGTTTCGCCTGGAGCGGCATGCCAGAAAACAGGGGAAGCAGTGCGACTCCCAGTTTTAAAACTTTGGATAAACGGTTGACCATAAAGAATTAAGGTTTGGATGGAACGAATTGGGATCTTTTTTCAGAAAATCGAATAACATTCTCCTCGCGGACTGCTTCGATGTTCAGCAGGTCCGAAATGGTCGATAGCAGTTCGTCCAGGTCTTCGGCCTGGAACGAACCCATCAGTTGGCGGCGGGCGAGATTCGGCGAGTCGATCCGGACGTCGGCCCCGTAGGTGTCACGCAGCATCAGGGCGACTTCGCTCAGCGGGGTTTTCTCGAACACGAAGCGCTTTTCCCCTTGTGCCGAGAAACCGGGAGATTTGGGTGCCGACTTCAGGACGGCCTGGTTGTGCTGGTCGAACGAAACCAATTCGCCGGGCTTCATCACCAGTTGCCTGGCGGCATTGCCCTCCTGGTAATTGACTAATACCTTGCCCCTGTTAAGCACCACCTCGGCTTCCCGGCGTCGGGAAAGAACCGAGAATTCCGTTCCCAGAACCACGACTTCGAAGTTCTTTTCGGTTTTCACAACAAACTTTCGGCCATCGCGGGTGTGGCTGACCCGGAAGTCTGCCCTCCCGTCCAGAGCGACCTCCCGGTTTGGGGTAACAAACCCCCAGCGCGGCACTTTGAGCGTGGAGTGCTCGGCCAGGGTCACTTTGCTTCCGTCGTTTAGGACGAAAGTCTTCGTCTCGCTGCCAGCCGTCCGGTACGTTTTGTAAAGTACGGATTCCCCGTACAACCAAATTCCTGACAGTAAGATGATTGCCGCAATAGTGGCGGCTATGGCTCCCGACCGATTCAGGGGAGCGCGGAAGCTGCTTCCCGCGGCTTCCGGCGTAGCTTCTGCGGCATGGCGCGGGGTGGAATGAATGTAATCCAGATAACCCTGAATCAGCGGATCGCTGTCCGGTTGATACTCGGGGTTCCGGGTTTCCCATTCTTCCAGCCATTTGAAATAAAGCTCTTCATTGGCTTTCGATTGCAGCCACCCGTCGATTTGCTTGCGCTGCAAGGGCGTGGTCTTGCCAGTGAAGTTATCCAGAATCAATTTTTTGGTAATGGCAGCTTTCATGTCGTTCCTATTGATTTCTAAGGTGACGCTTTTGGTTTAAAAAATTAGGGCGATCACCCGTTCCCCATCAGCATTGCCATCAGCCCCGTTGAGAGGATCAAATAGTCCCGCATACCTTGCCGCATCAAGCTCATGGCCTTGGCCAAGTGCGTGTCCACCGTTTTTACCGAAAGCCCCATTTCTGCGGCAATTTCCTTGTAACGCATTCCCTCGAATCGACTCAGCAGAAACACCTGCCGACACTGCGGCGGTAGCTGCGCCACCAGTTCCTTCACGCGGTTAAATGTTTCCTCGTACTGCGTGATATGATCGGGGCGAAGACCCGCACTACCCTCCGGCAACTTTGAGGATTCCAGACTATCCAGTTGCCGGAATTCGGCTCGCAGGTGGGAGTACGCCGCATGGCGGACACTGCGGAACAGGTAATGACAGAAGGAAGTACTTACAGAATCGAACGAACTATTCTTCCAAAATCTACAAAAAACATCGCTGACAATATCTTCCGCCACCTCCGGTGAGTAGACAAACCGCAGAGCGTGGCTGCACAGTGGGCGGTGGTAGCGACGGAACAGCAGTTCGCAGCCCTCTTCGGGACTGGATTGGAACGCTTTCCGTATCAGGATTTCTTCGTCCAATGGGATTGGGCGGGAGGCATTTTCTTCGCCGTTCGCCGTGGCGTCGGCTGGCCGGTACACGCTCAATTTGGACTCGGACATGAAATCGGAAAATCGGTCGGACGATGACACCTGCATAAGTTTGGTTTAGGCTAGATTCGATCCTGGATTTTTCAAACGGGTGCGGCTCTTACCATACTAGACTCGGAATTTTGAAAAACTCCTGAGTCTGTAATAAAAAAAAATCAAAATGCTCCGCATGGCGTCCTTAAGTCAAATCAGAACGGCACCCGGTCGATTTGTGCTGAGGGCAACTAGGCGGAGGGGCCTACTCGAATCGCCACGATTGTGGTAAAGGCCATCACCGACCTCCCAACTCCTGTACTTTATCCATATCCATTGACCAATGAAACTTGCATCACCCTGAAATAGCCTTACACAACCTCTGTAGAATTATGAAAGTAAGGTACTTGATTACAGTCAGGAAAAATCTCAAAATTATGAAACTAAAAGCCTAGGTTGTAGAGCCACGCCGGTCAGGAATATTTTCCGAGCGCCAACTGCTTGACGAATTGAGAATTTTCGTACAGCGAATCGTCCGAAGCAGCAGCTTCCCAGCAAAACCGATCCTTCAAAACCCAGAGATTCAGCCGAACCGTCGCGCTGAGAACTCCCATTCACCCAGACGTACAGGGCGTGCGTGTTAGAACTGTGCCAGACACCCCGCATTTGGAGTGCGAAAATCCCTCGGGCTCGATGGCAGAGAGATTGGTCATAAATCCAACCTTCAACAGCCGGGAAACGGGGGAGAAAAAACCGCCCGTTTTTGAGAAACACAAAAGGCCGCACTATCCTTCCACTTTCCACCCAATCGGCTTGAAGGCATAATTGTTCGACATTTCCGCCGAACACGCTGTCAGTCCCACAATCAGATCCATCCTTGCTTCAATGACAATGTAATCGCCCGCTCTGCTTATTGGTGGCAGCATATCCACTCTGCCGGTATCACCGTCTACCGTTACATACATGAAAATATTGAACGAGATGGGTATGGCATCTGGACCAATACCGTACTCTTCCAGGGCTTCGCAGAGGTTGCCAAAACATCCGCGGTGCGGGTGCTGATGTCCGTAAATAATACGGAAGGTGTCGGCGCTGCAGGGCGTCAGTAAAAAATCATGACGTCCAACCGTGTCTTCCCTTATCTCAAACATCACCTGGCTGCGGTTGGAATAAAAGGGATGCCCGGTGGTTAGAAAAATGGTTTCGGCATAATCGATCGTCCGGCCCGATGACAGGTACTCTTCTTTGTCGTGCAGGTTGTAGCAAATGAAATCCGACACTTGTTCGCCTTAAATATCCACTATTTTCAACCTTTGCCCTTTTTGTAAGATGAACGAAACGCCGCTACGGGGCAGAATGATGTTGAGGTCTTGCATGGTTCAGTTTTAAGGGACATTGCCAATCGTCGCCGTACTGCCGGCCACTGTACTGGTACACATCCGAGGCGGTGCCAAAATCAGTAAGCATCGGGTTGATGGACCCAGAATGCGCAATGTCTTTTTTGCGCACAATATCTTTCATTTTTTCATAGGATTGCGTGGTGCGCAGTTTTTCGAATTCGGCGTGCGGGTTAAAAACCAGGGCCGGATAAGCGAACTGGCGCGCCGGCCGGGAGCTTCGGGGGTGCAACCCGATGACAAAGAACGCTTCGCCTTTCAGGCTGAATCCAAATTCGGGGGAGGAAGAGTCATCGCTGACGCGGGGGTCGTAGGGGTAAAGCGCGGCATCCAGATCGACCAGCATTTGCAACCGTTGCCAGAGCAGGACTTCAAAAGTTTCTTCACCCGGCGCTTGTGGTCCTTTAAATAGCACTGCGGCACTGTGAAAGGGGGTTGCTGCTTCCCGGTACCTGTCGACAAAAGCGTACAGGAATTGCAGGATGGCGGTGTCGTCATTGGGGCAAGCCATATGGTCGGCAACAAAGCATTGCACTTGCTCTTTTGCGAGTGCCGCCTTTGCCGCCACGCAAGGGAAAACCTTACTTCCCAGAAAGCTTTTGTATGCGTCGATTATAGGTTCGTTTTCCAGGTCAACCATAGGTAAGTGCTCCTCAGGAAGGGATGAAATGTTTGTATATCTACTAAATACCATGACGTTAAATTTTCTCGTTGGAGAGTTGCCAAAAAAATTTCACCCTCACGACACAGGAAATTCGCGGTCAAGCTTTTTCAACATTTTAAAATGCGCCCTGGCTGCTTTCAGAAACTGCCAACCTGGCTTAAGGCCCCAGTAGCGGATGCCATGCCGGTGATTGTACCGGGAAATCTGGTAGAGCACCTTCCAGTGATGCAATACAATGGCGTAAGCTTGCAGTAAGGTGTTGCCGTTGCCATAAATGTGGTGCGGTTCGGCACCGCAGCCATTGTATTCCAAAATGGAGAAATGCTCGCCCCGCTTCAGGCATTCGATGGAGCGGCACTTAATATCGTAACGCCCGTAAAAAAAGGTTTTCGAATAGCGGCTGAGCTGGTCGAACATGGTAGTCAGTTCGTCGTCTTTTTCACTTTCCAGACTCACCAGCCTTCCGCCGCGGCTCAAGTTGAGCGCGTGAGAAAGCACGTGAATTTCCCCTTCGGGCAGTATGTCGCTCAGCCTGTCGGTATGCTTCGATTTCATTTCCTCCAGCCGGAACTGCACCCTCGGGTAGTCCAGGATCAATTGGAGCAAGGTGGAACGGCCATCGCCCACCACTTCGAGGAACTCTTTTTTTAAAAAACCGGTGATCGTGCCCTTGTCGCTGTCAGGGAAGCGGTAATAAAACACACTCACTTCCAACGGGTAGGTGATCAGCTCCTGCAAATGGTAAGCAACGGGCATGACGGCGTGGTAGTGTTGGAACTCGTCGCGGTTACCGATGCGGCGGAACATGAACCCCATCATGCCCACATCCGGCTTCACGGCAAAAGGATAGGTGAATCCCTGGCCGAAAACCCGAATCTCAAGCGAATCAAAACGTGTGGCCGGCTCAATGAACAGGCTGCGCGGATAACTCCCCGGCGGCAGTTGGTCGTACATTTCGCCTTTGCCTTCGCCTTCGAAGCCGCCGAACGTGATGCCCGGGTTGGAAGGCGTGAAGAACCACAGCGAGCGGGCCCGCAGGCAGTACCATCCCCAGACCGGCATAATGGGGACGTACTTGGCAAGGTAGTGCCAGGTTTCCCAGTGCCACAAGCGGAAAAAGACGTTTTTGACCATGGATGAGCGGGAGCCGATTCTGCAAGTAAAATTACCCGATTTGGGGTGGCGGAATTTTTGCTTTGAGTGTCTGACTGAGCCTATTGCCCGGAAAAAAGAATCAAAAGCACTCAATCTGCAAGACCCTGACTTAGTAAACGGGCGAACAATTTCCTTATTCGAGCTTGTAAGGCCCTAATTATCGGTACATATTATTCTGGATGGAAAGTTTTGTACGGGTGTGGGCGCACCCCCCAGGCCCTGCCATGAAAGACCCCAAACCGGTCCTTCAGTCCGTCTGAATATCGACCCCTTGTTTCCTGGCCGCTTTCCGGATGTTGCCCTTGATGGCCTCGACCTTGTCAGCGTCGTATTTGGCGGCATTGTCTTTGTGATTGATGTACGACCAGGCCGCCCGGACGTGTTCTGGCGAATCGACCGGGTACTTCTTGTTGGTCTCGTCGGCAAACGGGACGTTTCCGTATTTGTGTTCACCTTCGGACGGTTTCGCATCGTCGCGGGGATCAATTTTCGGATCTTTTTTCATAGTTTTGAATTGATTTCTTTTGGAGCTATCTGATGATCTGCCGGCGCAGACACACTCGTGCAGGGACGTTGGTCTGCATACGAGTGCATCGACTGAATTAGCGGATTGGATACCGGCATGTCGCTGACGGCCATTATGAATGAGTAATGGCAAATTCCGTACCTGAAGAATCATGTCTCCTGCATAAATCTCCATTGAGAGGGAAGTTGCCAACTTTCCAGCTTAGTGCTTCATTGGAATCGTTCGGTTTTTCAGCGTGGTGAACCTTCTTAACCGGCCAGGCTGACCCATAAATCTAAGAAATGCCGGAAGTGAGATTCAGTCTTGGGCTAAATTGAACGTAAGGCGGCGAAATAGTTTGTATTCCCCAGGTGAGAAAATACACAGTTTAATCCGAAAGGATTTGAGAAGCCGAGCTCTGCCTGCCCAACCACCACCGGTCAGGGGTTGTGCGCTCCTGGTAGATGCCCCCCTTTGTATCGTCTGATCAGGCCGGACGCACCTTATCAAAACTTCTAGACACGGTATAGGCAACGTACATTTGGAGGCTACCCAAGTCTTTCACGAGTGGAAAGTTCTGGTCCAAGGGCAAGCCAGTAAGCTTTTACATTTTTCAAACGTCCGTTTGTAAAACGTAAAATCAAGTCAACAATATCCGGGCGTCGCCATGGGTTTGTCAAATTATCACTTTTATTTTATTTGAGTTCTGGTAACTATCGCCAAGCTCGACGGGGCCGACGACTCGCAGATCATGCAGCAGACCAAGCACCGCACCCGCAGCATGATCGATCGCTACATGTGGGAACACAAGATAGTGGAACACAACGCCGCCAAGAAGCTGGGCTTGTGAGACAACCCTTTTAGAATATCAAAAGTATGCCGCTAGAACAACCCATCTCATCACGGCAGTTTAAAAAAAATATGTGGCCTTATGGTTGTAATCTTGGAATAAACAGTTTTACTTTGCAAAACAAAGTTCTTTTAAATAAAAAACAGGAAATGGTTACAGCTGGGATCTTACGAAAATTCGTCCCATGATGGAATGACACAGCAAATTTCTATCACTTTCAGGTTGGGTTAGGATCTTTTGGTTCACGTGGCGCAGCTTTTCCCAGGTCTTGTCCTTACAATGCCAGTATGTTCCCCTGTAAAGTGGTGAACACACTGACTAACGATAAAGAGGTTTGGGGTTAGTAGGTGCCTGTTTCGTTGAATTAAAATTACTGCAGCGGGTAATGGGAATCAAAGTGGCCCAAATCATATTCGGCATTTATATGCATTTTAAATAAGACTGGTGCTAGTACTAATCAGCGGATTGAACAAGGCTCTGGAGAGCCGCATAAAGCTCGGTATCATGTCGGCCCTGGCGGTCAATGACCAGCTTGATTTCAACTCCTTAAAGGAATTATTGGATGTGACCGACGGCAACCTGGCCACCCACCTCAAATCGTTGGAAAAGGAAGCGTTCATCGATGTACAGAAATCTTTCGTGGGACGGAAGCCCAATACCCAATACTTTATGACTCAGGCGGGCAAAAAAGCCTTCGGCGATCATCTGGATGCCTTGGAAAGGTTAATTAAATCACAGAAATAGAAACTATGCAAAAACAGCCTTATTTTTTATCCGTTTACTTTGAAAAAAAAAGTACTTTCAAATCCAAATTATGAATCTGGAAATCACTAATATCTCCAAGACTTATCCAAATGGAGTTAAGGCACTGAACAATGTTTCGCTGCACATACCGCCGGGCATGTATGGGCTGCTCGGGCCCAACGGGGCCGGCAAGTCTACCCTGATGCGCATTCTGGCCACGTTGCAGGAGCCAGACCAGGGCGGTGTTCAGCTTGGTGAGATCAACGTGCTGCAGCAGAAAGACGCTGTGCGCCAAACGCTCGGCTATCTGCCGCAAGAGTTTGGCGTCTATCCAAAATCAAGGGCGCAGGATCTGCTAGATTACTTCGCCGTACTCAAAGGAATTGCCAACTCCTCAGAACGAAAAGCGGTCGTGGAAGCCCTGTTACGACAGACCAACCTGTGGCAAGTACGCAAGCAAAAACTGGGTGGTTTCTCGGGTGGAATGAAGCAACGCTTCGGCGTAGCCGTGGCGCTATTAGGTAATCCGAAGCTGATGATTGTGGACGAGCCGACGGCGGGGCTGGATCCGGCCGAGCGGGTGCGCTTTCTGAATCTGCTCGCCGAACTGGGTGAGAACAGTGTCGTGATCCTATCGACTCACATTGTTGAAGATGTGAGCGAACTCTGCACCCGTATGGCGATCATCGACCGGGGGCAGATTCTCCTGGAAGCCGAGCCGTTGAAGGCGGTTGGAGAGTTGCGGGGCCGCATCTGGCGGAAGATTGTCGAGAAAAGCGCGCTGCCGCAACTGGAGCGCGAGCACCAGGTCATTTCGACCAAACTACTGAGCGGACGCACGGTCGTCCGTATCTACGATCAGGAACTACCCGGCGATGGTTTTGAAGTAGCAGAGCCCGACCTGGAAGATGTGTACTTCAGTACGATGGCCGGTCATATTGGAAATCGCGAATCAGAAACTACGCCATGAAATTCCGGAAGATTTTCTCCTTCGAATGTACCTACCAGTTGCGCCGGCCATGGCCGTGGCTCTCGCTGGCGATTCTGGGCGTGTTTGCCTTTCTCACTACGAGAATTGGCATCCTCCCGGTCACGCTGCCACAGGACTTCATTCTCAACTCGCCGTTCATCATTACCTCCGTCACGATGCTCAGTTGTCAGGTATGGCTGTTGGTCGCTCCCGCCGTAGCCGGGGAGGCGGCGGCGCGGGATGTGGCAACGCGAATACACCCGCTCGTGTACACGAGTCCCGTTAGCAAGGCAAAGTACCTGGGTGGACGATTTTTGGCCGCCCTAGTAATCAATGCGTTAATTCTGCTCGGCGTACACGTGGGCAGTCTGCTGGCCGTTTATGCACCCGGCCTGAGTCCTGACATCATCGGGCCGTTCCGTCCGGTAGCCTATCTCGCGGCATACGGTCTTATCGC
>NZ_JBGSXF010000534.1:0-4822 GCF_041751555.1 Persicitalea sp.
GATGAAGGCATCGCTTTCAGATACTTTTTTCCCGAAAGCCTGACGACCCAAACCATCGACATCAGACAGGAAGCAACTCATTTCCGACTTCCACCCGAAAGTAAGCTGTATGCCACCAGCCATGCGCAGGGTTCCTACTCGGTTGTTTCGCCCGAAGAACTCGACTTTTCGGCGGAACTACCTTTGACCGTACAACTGAAAAACGGGTTGTGGGCCAGTATTTTGCACGCTGGACAAACGCATTTTCCACGTGTTAGGTTGAAGGCAGAAGATGGCGAATTGATAAGCGAATTATTTGGCGGTGTGGTTGGTACTTCGCCTTTCGGCTCGCCGTGGCGGGTGGTGATGATAGCCGAGAAGCCGACCCAACTGCTGGAAAATAACTACCTCACCCTGAATCTCAATCCGCCGAATCAAATCGAAACTACGGATTGGATCAGACCCGGCAAAGTGATGCGGGAAATCACCCTCTCGACCGTCGGGGCGATGGAACTGATCGATTTTGCGGCAGAGCAAAACCTGGATTACATCCATTTCGACGCGGGTTGGTACGGTCACGAATACGAACAAGCTTTCGATGCCAGCCGGGTCAGTGTGGATCCTCGTCGAAATCCCGTCAACGATCTTGATCTGCCCAAAATAATCAAGGCCGCCAGAACGAAGGGAATAGGCGTAATACTGTATGTGAACCATCGGGCCCTCGAGAACCAAATCGACACAATTTTTCCTCTCTACGAAAAGTGGGGGGTGGCGGGCGTAAAATTCGGCTTCGTTCACACAGGTTCACACTACTGGACGGCCTGGATGCACGAAGCGGTGAAGAAAGCCGCAAAGCACCATCTTATGGTGGACATCCACGATGAATATATGCCCACCGGATTTAGCCGCACCTACCCCAATCTGATGACGCAGGAAGGCGTTCGAGGCAACGAAGCGTTTCCCGATGCCACCCACAACACCACCCTTCCCTTCACGCGTTTCCTGGCCGGAGCCGCCGACTACACCTACTGCTTCAACGAACCGAAGTTGAAGAACACCAAAGCCCACCAACTGGCCCTGTCCATTGTCAATTACAGTCCGTGGCAGTACCTATTTTGGTATGGCAAACCCCAATATTATGATAATCGTGAGGAAATAGAGCTTTGGAAAACGATGCCTACCGTTTGGGACGAAACCCGCGTTCCGGCTGGTCTGCCTGGTGAGCATATCACGGTTGTTCGCCTAAGCGGCAGCGAATGGTACGTGGGGACAGTGACCAACAACAAGGCACGGAAGGTGTCGGTCATTTTTGATTTCCTGCCAAAGGGAAAGAAATACAGGGCCGAAATTTATGAAGACGATGGAGCCGATAGCATTAAAAAACGAGTAGTTAGCCTAACCGCCAAGCAGTCACTTGAATTTGCGGTACTCCCAAGCGGTGGCGTGGCCATCCGGTTGATAGAAATGTAATCCAAGGGGATTTTTATCAGACAGCAAAATACTAGACGAGGTACTTGGCTGGGGATAAAGGTCAGGAACCGAATTCAAACTTGACAAGCGGATCTTTAATTTAAGGCAGGTCCTCGAGAGCATAAAAAAGCTTGGGGTGAAAACAAGCTTTCCCCTAAAGTAGGGAAATAGCCGATTTACCCCAAGCTTTTTTATGCTCTCCTTAGGGATGGAATGGAAACTCCGTCTGCGAGAGCCGTGGGGAAAATTGTACCTTTGAGTAGTTAAGGCCAGAGACTTCGAAACCGTCAATCAAAACCCTTCAATGTCAGCGTACTCATGCGGCTCCAAAACCTCCGGCACATCCGTCGGCTCAGTCCGGGACGTTATGCGGCGGCTGATGGTGTGTGCGTCCAGCTTTCTTGATTCGTAGGGCATCGCCAGTAACTCCAGCAGTTCGTCTTTTTTCAACGATTCTTCCAGATAAGCCACTTCCAGTTCTGGTGTCAGCAGACAGGGCATTCGTTGCTTAGAGTTGTGAATTCGCGCCATCAGTTTATTGGCGGGCCTGGTAAGCATCGTGTAGGTGGTGCGCACCTCGCCCGTTTCGGGGTCGGCCCATTCGTCCCAAAGTCCCGCGATGCTTACAACCCCTTCCCCTGCGTCATTCGGATAAATGTAGAACGGGTATTTCTCCTTGCCCTCGGTATGCCACTCGAAAAAGCCCGACACCGGGATCAGGCATCGCCGACCCAGCCCGGCGGCCGACCGGAAAGCGGGCTTTTCGAACATCGTCTCGTAGCGGCAGTTGATCGTCATGGTTCGCAGCTTTTTAGCTTCCGGCGCGGCCTTCGTCCAGTGGGGAACCAACCCCCATTCCAGCAGCGAAAGCACTTTTGGCTGCTGAACCGTCACGAGCGGCCAGGCCGGAACGCCGTACGCATTGGCGTGAATGACGGGCTGCCACGCCTTACCTTCCTCAACCTTTGCCCCGTAGCGGGCTTCGAGGACGGGCTGCGGTACATTGAGCGACGTGTGGTAGCACATGCTTATTAGTTTTTTGTTACAAATAAACGTTCAATTTAGCGAAGGGGCTCGGCACCAACAAGATTCCTCCCAACTCTAATTGCTACTCAGTCATCGTCCCCCTCCGCCGCCAGCACGAAGGCGCTGCGCCGGGGTGCGGGTACCTGGAAGTCCTCGCCCTTTAAGCCCTTCCACAGGATTTCGTTGAAAATCCGGTCATCGATGCGGTCCACGTCCGTGAAATCCAGCTTTTCCGAACGCTTCGCGCTGGGCGTAAGCGCGAGGTTGACGGTTCCGAGGTCGATATTAGCCGGAACCAAAGTGTAAGGAGTGGCGTCCGGCTGGGCCGTAAAACTCCGGTACATCGGCGTGGCGGCGGCGTCGTACTGCGTCATGGGCGGCAGGCCCAGAATCAGCTCCATCGTGCGCAGCATCCCTGAGGTGGAGTACATGGTATGGTCGATTGACTTCCGCTTCACGTAAGGACTCACCACCAGCACGTTGGATCGGTGGGCGTCCACATGGTCGGGCCCGTTCTGGGCGTCGTCCTCCACGACGAAAATGGCGGTCTGGGGCCAAATGGAACTGCGGCTGAGGTGTTCCACCAACATCCCGACGGCCAAGTCGTTGTCGGCCACGCAGGCGTAGGGCGTCGGTCGGCCCACCGCCAGCCCCTGCGTGTGGTCGGCCCCCAGGCGAATAGAATTGAAGGCGGGCACGGCCCCGGCCACCAGCAGCGAGTCGAAGTCGCGCTTCCACTGGTTCACGCGCGTGGTGTCGCGGACGTTCTGCTTGTAGTAGGTATCGAAGTAGGAACAAACATGGCCAGCATCAAGGGCCGGGATGTTGCCCCTGTTGGTGTCCACGAACACCCCGTAGCTGCGGTAGCTGACGCCCGCCTTTTTACAGAAATCCCACAGGTATCCCTCCTTGTTGTTGGCCACGCCCCGGCGTCCCATGCCTTCGGTCACGCCGCCCCGGCGGCCGTAGCCCGTGGGCCAGGTTTTCTCGAGGTAGTCGTTGGCGTGGGCGCCCAGGCTCCAGTTGTGGCCGTCGGCGCTCACCTCTGCATCGACGTAGAAGTTGTCCATCAGCACGTACTCCCGCGCCAGCTTGTGCTGATTGGGCGTGTACTGCTCGCCGAAAAGGCAGAGCGTGGAGTCGCCGTTGCCCTCCGGCATATCGCCGAACACCTGGTCGTAAGTGCGGTTTTCTTTGATGATGTAGAAAACGTACTTGATCGGCGACGGGTCGCCCACCTTCATCGGGATGGGGTTTCCCTGCTCTCCCTCCGTGACCAGCTCGCGCTCTTTCTTGTAGGGCGTATTGGCATATACTTTTTTGGAATAAACCGCCAGTTCACCCGCGTTCGGCGTGTCGATGACGCTCAGGCTGCCCTGCATCAGGCTGCCGATGTACTGTAAGCGGTTATTGGCCTTAGGTAGCTCACCCAGGTGCGACTCCGACCGCACTTCAAGACTGACCGGCTGCGGCCCCAGCGGGTTGGCGAACGAGGTGAATCCTTTGCCGTTAGCCACGTATATCCGCTTGCCCGAAACCCGGACACTGGTAGGATACCAGCCCACCGGAATGAAGCCTTTCGAGCGGCTGTCGCCCGGCTCGCTCAGGTCGAAGACGGCCAGCGAGTTGTTGTCGGCATTGGCGACGTAGAGCGTTTTTTCGTCGGTCGAAAGCGCCAGGCCGTTCGTCACTGTTCCCGAGGGTGAATCGGGGTAGAGGGCGGCGTTGAGGACTTCCACCACTTTTTTCTGCCGGGTGTCGATGACCGAAACGCTGTTGTCCCCGGCGTTGGCCACGAACAGGAACGCGCCTTTTTTATTCAGGATCAACTCATTGGGATTGGTGCCAACACTGATGGTGCTGGTTATCTTTCTGGTATTTGTGTCGAAAATCCCGACCTGCTTACCGCCCCAGTACGAAATGTAAAGCGTTTTCGCGTCAGGCGACAACACGCAGGCGTAGCCCTCGTGTCCCAGTTGCTCATGGTGCAGGATGCCTTTGGTTTTCAGGTCCAGCACATACAGCGAATTGTTTTCCTTGGTCACCACGTAAAGGAGATTCCGCCGATCATCGATTTCCAGGCCCACGGGCGAGATTTTTTCCGGCCAGGCTTTGCCCAACACCAGGCTGTCGCGCAAGGCTAACTTATTGTTTGCCACGGCATACTGATAAATCACATTGTCGTTGCCGCCGGAAGCGTAGAGAAACTTGCCGTCGCCGCTGAATTTCAGCCCGTAGAAGGATTTTGGTATCTCGACGCTGTGCACCGTTTTCTCGCCCACGGCATCGATCAACTGGATCGTCTGGGTGCTTTGCCCGTTGTTGGTGACGGCCAGCAACTTGCCCG
>NZ_JBGSXF010000535.1:0-7009 GCF_041751555.1 Persicitalea sp.
GCGCACCTTCGATGGTGGTGAAATCTGGGACATCATGCAGGTACGCGACGCCGATTCGCTGGACTTCCGGGGCATTCACGGCTTCGACCGCGAAACGGCGGTGGCCATGAGCGCGGGCGTAGCCGAGCAGGGCAAGGCCCGCATTTACCGCACCGAAGACGGCGGTGACTCCTGGCAGTTGGCGTACCAAACTACCCAGCCGGGTGTGTTTCTCGACGGGATTTCTTTTTGGAATAAAAAAGAAGGCATCTGCTTCGGCGATCCGGTGGACGGGTACTTTTTCATCCTTACTACCGACGATGGGGGCCGCAGCTGGCAAGAACTACCCCTCGAAAAACGCCCCGTGGCGCAGGAAAAAGAAGCCGCCTTCGCCGCCAGTAACCGCTCGCTGCTGACCGTCGGCAAGCACCATGCGTTCATCGGTACCGGCGGTGGCAAAATGGCGCGAATACTGCGCTCAGATGACAACGGCAGGAGCTGGCAAGCGTCGGAAACGCCACTTCCCGCCGGGCCGACCAGCGGTGTTTTTGGCTTGCAATTTTGGTCCAACAAACACGGCATCGCCGTGGGCGGCGACTACGCCGATGTCGCCAAAGATACGCCCAACGTGCTACTAACCCGCGACGGCGGCGTTACCTGGCAACTCAGCGGCGGTATGCAGCCGCCGGGCTTGAAAGAAGCCGTCGGATTATTCCACTCGCAGTTTGTGGATTACGCGGGCGGACAACGCCCCACGAAGCACCGCTACCGTTTGGTGGCCGTCGGCGCATCGGGCAGCGGCTACTCGCGGGATTTTGGCAAAACCTGGGCGATGTTTTCCAAAGAACCTTTCCACGCCACAAGCTTCGCCGGATCAGCGGGCTACGCCGTTGGGGGAAGAGGTCTGGTAGGAAAATTCGACAAATTCCCTAAAAAGCGCCGAAACAGGTAGAGACGCGGCATGCCGCGTCTGGCGCGCGCCACCCCACCGCGTTCAGTTGCCATTGTAACAGAGTTGAAAATCAGCGCCCCAAGACAGGCACCACGCTAAAACCTGCTTTCCGAAGTAGCGCGATGACGCCCTCCTCACCGCCCAAATGTGCCGCCCCCACAGCCACGAAAGTGGGCTTCTCGCCTACTTGCTTCTCAATAAGCGGAATCCAGCGCCTGTTGCGGTCGGTGAGGAGGACTTCCTGCTGATTTTCCAACTCGAAAACGCTTTCCAGCGTCATATTATACAGTCCGGCAATATCCTGCTTTTTATACACCTCGATCATCTTGCCAAATTCCGCACGTGCCTGGGGCAGACTGTCCATGAGCGTGACCAGCATCTTGGCCTGGTCGGCGTAGGGAATGGAATCGAAAACGGCCATTTGCTCCTCGACCGTTTCCAGGCCGATGACCTCCGACTTCTGCTTTTGGGCCAAGCCCATCAACGACATCTCATACGATTGCGGCTGACAGGCCAGTACGCGACTGAGCAGAACGCTCATCAGCATGAAGGGCTTGGCCCGCTCAAATGGCGCGATGCTCATGCCCACCGAATCTTTGAAGTACTTGTTAAGACGGTCGTAGTCATTGGCGTCCAACATATCTTTCAACTGCTTACCTTCCTGCATAGCCATCCCTTTCATCATGGCCATCATCATGCCCGGATCATCCATGTCTATTTCCAGGGTCAGTTGCTCGGTTTGCTTTAAGCAGCCTTTCAGCGTATCGGTTAGCACAAAGTCGCTGGGACAAATGAGGTGGATGGTACCGTAGAGGTAGGAGGGCTGTGTGAGGTTTTTGCCCTCGATTTTCCAAAGTAAAGAAGCTTCGGTGGGGGCTTGGGCGCGGACTGTGCTGAATAGTAAGCTTAGCAGCAGGGCGGAGAATATTTTGGTGCGGATGGGAGGCATTATACTTGATTGTACTGGTTCGTTTTTCAAAAACGTTATCAGGCTTAAAACCATTTCTTTTTTACAAAAAAAGTCCCCGAACAGGAATCCGGAGACTTTAAAACTAGACGCTGAAATCTTTTACTTTCCCTTCGAAAATACCATCACCACCAACTTTTTATCGTGATAGATGTAGAGTTTTTCCTCCGTCCGACCATAGGTTACCTTGTCGCGTAACGGCGACAATGCGTTTCTGCTCCACTCAGAGGATTCATATACTTCCGTGGTGTAGGTAGAAAAGATGCTCAAGTCTCCCAGACCACAGGAATCGGTCTTTGGGTAGCTGCCGCCGACTGAGTTGATGTACGTGTGACCTTCAAACTTGCCCGCTCCGTCCTTTTCACTAAATGTCAAAACCACGCCCCGGCTGTTCGGTTCAGGGTCAGGTTTGAGCGGTTCGCTGCCCGTTTTCCGGTAAGCGTCCAACCGCCATGTTCCCTCCAACGTAAAATTTGTGCCGCAATCGACCGGATACAGCATTGCGCTTTTCTTCTCGCACCTAATAAACGCTAAGAGCAAAAGAGACAAAAAAATTACGGGCAATCCTCTCATTATCAAATAGACACTATTAATTCTTCCCTGATCAAAACGCCACCCCCAACCTAATCAAAAAGCGATTATAATTCCGATTTTCCACGCGCACAGTCTGATCGGTAAAAGGCGGCTTATTGACCGTTACATCCTGGTGCTTGTAAGAGAATGCCAGTGTAAATGCCGCACCATCGGGCTTGCCAATACGCAGACCCAGGCCGGGATTGAGCATCAGGCCGCCTCTGGTATCGAAGCCTTCGGAATCGTCATGAAACCAGGTGAAGCCGTAACCCGCGTCGGCGCTGGCGTAGAGCCGGGCGGTCGATTTGCCCGTCAAGTCGTAGCGCAGTCCCGCGCCGATAGGGTTGACGAGGGCGGAGTTGTACCAGTCCATTCCGGTGATGACCCCTATGCCCAAACGTGGTGAGCATTGGATGCCGTTGAGCGTTTGCAGCGACAAGTTGGTGCGGTTCTGCACGATTTCCTGTCCTCTGCCGCCCTGTCCGGCGTAAGGGTCGGCCTTGACGCGTCCCAGCATGATGCCCACCTCTGTTTGGTTGAGATAATGCTTCTTAAAAGTCGCGTCCTGCGCCCAGGCCGGGAGCGTAGTTGCAAACAAGAATAATACAATTAGCTTTTTCATATCGCTGCCTTCCCCACCGGGATTTTGCTCAACTGACGCAGGTTTTTCGAGTCACTGGCGTCGAACTGATAGAAACCATCCTTACCAATCATCATCAGCGTTTTGCCCAGCGGAATCACGTCGTAAGCATCCATTTTCTTGAAGTGAGAAAGCAGGCGGCTATCCACGCTAAATGGGTCAGTGGCGTCGAATACTTTCAGGCCATGCTCACCCTCGCAGAGATAGAGCGTCGGGAAGTCGATGCCCAGGCCATGCGGGTTTTGCATCTGGTAGCTCTTGATGAGTTGCGGACGTCTAAGGTCGCGAATGTCTACCAGGTCGAGTTGGTTTTGCGCACCGCCGCAGAAAGTACCCGTACGAATAGTCACGTAAGCAATGTCGTTATGGACCACTACGGGATCGCAGGCGCGGCCATGCTGAAATATCGATAACCGCTCGGGCTTCGCCGGATTGCTGTTGTCGTAGATGTGCATTCCCGTGGTGGAGCCGATGAAAAGCTTGTCCTTATACGGGAAAATAGTCTCAATGCCCCAGCCCAGTTGCACGGTAGAGAAGAAGGCAGGTTTGGATGGTGTGGATACGTCGAAAAGGTTCAGTTCATTCTGGCCAACGGTGTACAAGTACTTGTCGTATAGCGCGAAACGCGCCATCGAGCCGCCCTGTCCGTCACCCCCTCCGCCGCCGCTGGTGGGGGCAGCGGAACTAACATTACTGCTCCGAAAGAAAGAGGCATCGGCCATTGCAAAGGCAGTATTCCAACCCCAACCCCAGTTGGGCGTCGGGTTGTCTTCGCAGTTGGTTTGGATGGTCTCGGTGAAAAACGTCACTTTCTGGGCGTTGATGGCCCGGATGTTTGGGTTGTACGTCCAAGTGCCGCCGTCGAACTGTCCGCTGCGGAACACCTCTTCCACGCGGTTGACCTCTTTGGGGTTCTTGGGGTCGGTGATGTCCAATGCAACCAGATCCGAGTAGCTGTCGGCGTAGAGAATGTTACCGCGCACGGCCATGTCGCCGTTGCCGGGAATTTTCACAAACGCCACCGAGCGCGGACTAGATGGGTCGCTGTTGTCGATGATATGCAAGCCTTCGGCTACCTCGTTGATGAACAGGTATTTGTCCCGCACGTAAATCTTACCGGGATGTTCAAGCGCGCGCGGCGCTTCGGTTTTCAAATCCTTGCGGACTTCGAGCAGGGAAATGGTCGTGGGCGTCATGCTCCGCCTGACGCGAGTTTCGGTGCAATTGTCGTTGCAGGACCACACGCTCAGGGCGATTATGGCAATGCTGGCGGTGCGTAGGGCTGTTTTCATGGTTGGTAGAGGTTTAGTGAAATGGTGATTTGTGTATTTGTTTAATCGTGGAATCGTGGAATTGTGTAATTGCTGTTTAGTTGTTTAGGCGGGGAACCTTACTTACGGGGTGACACTTTTCCTTTGTCGCTTTGTCGCTTTGTCGCTTTGTCGCTTCGAGAAAAAACAAAATCGTCCGAAAGCAGGGCTCTCGGACGATAACGCACCCCGAAAACGTCAGCGGTAGCTGACGCTTAGTCTTTGATATTTTTACGGATTCATGATCTTACCCATGAATAGAATCGTGTTGGACGTTTTTTCGCTGATGAGCAGTACAAAAGGATGATCGGCTATGTAGGGTTCGATCGGAATGGAGGTTACGCCTACACCAATCGTGGTCACGGCGGCAGCTTCGGTGCCTTTTTCGTCAATGCCCAGGTAAGTATTTTGCTTCACGAAACTGACCAGCAGTTCGGCGGTTGGGTTAATTTTGCCGAGTTGCGCCTGTCTGGTGAACGCACGAGTCATGCCCATGGCTTGCAGCACTTCATTCAATTTGGCCTCGTATTCGAGGGTAAAGCGCGGTAGCCCGACGGTCACCTGCTGTTCCCGCATAGCGGCTTGCAGTTCTTTCCAAGTGTCGGCGTTTAGTCCTTTGACTACCTCGCTCGCATCAGTATTCTGGTTGGGAATCAACAGCGTAAGGTTGAAACTACCGTTGGCGTAAGGTAATTCTACGGCGGCGTAGCTGGGACGCATCGCGACTTTGAACTTCTCCTTTTCACGCATCATTTTTACGGTCTTCTGTCCGTCTCCAGCCAAGAAAAAAGGTGCGTCATTGGTTTTTTTGGCGTCAAACTGTACTTTCCAGTCGCCCTTGAAATAGAGGGCGTTCATCAGGAAAAGTACATCGTCGGGCTTGATCTGGTCGATGACCTTCTTGATCTTACCATTGGTCTTGTCACTGGCCCAGGTATTGATCTTATCCTTAGCGGTCGGATCGTCAAAATTTAATCCCGCCACCTCAGCGTCGAATGATTTGCGAAGTACGTTCAGGAAATCATCCTCGACCTTGAAAGTACTACGGTACCAGACCGAATTGGCTAAGCCGAGCTGTACTTTGGGGTCAGCCTTGGGCAAACCTTCCAGTAATGCTTGATAGGCTTGGTTCAAATCGGCTTGCGCAACACCATCCGTTTTCAACGTTTTAGCGATTTGCTGCGCCGTTTCGCCCTCGGCCCCATTTAGTAGCATTCCCAGAGCCATGTGCAGACTCAGCGGCGAGACGAAGATATTCTCGTTCGCGGGCTGGGTGGCCTGAAATTTCTTGAAAAAATCAAAGGCAAAATCCGTCGTTCGGCCCGCTACGTCCGCCGACACCTGCACGGGCTGGCCCGGCTCCGGCGTCACGCCGTCGTTGCTATCCTTGCCGCATCGCCAGAGAAGGATGCTAAAAAGTAAAGCAGTAATTGGAACAAATATTTTTTTCATAGCTAATTCTTTTTGGTTAACGGTCAAAAGGTCAACGGGGCGCATCTTTCATTTTTGGAGGTTAAAGATCGCGTTTTCTAGATTGAAATTCCGTTGACCGTTTGACCCCGCATCTATACACCCAAGAGCCGCCTTACCCCGAGATGGTTGGAACCTCTCCCTAATTTTTTTCACTTTCTTCAAAAAACATACCGCACGCCCCATGACATGCCATACAACTGCGGACGAGAATCCAGAACACCGTCGCCTTTGAGGATAGAGGCAATGGCTTTTTGGTACGAACCCGTCAGGCTGGCGTTCCAGTGGTCGCCCAGGCGGTAATTGACCCGCACGCCCGTGGCCGCCGACCAGTTGAGGGATTTGTAAAGGCCGTCGTCGGCGGTATTGGCAAAGACGTAGCCCGCTTTATCTTTTATCTCGTTTTGCAAAAACAAATTAGCCACCACGCCGCCCAGTACCGTGTAGTTCAGCTTGCCGTTGGGATTGAGCGTGTAACCCGCCTGCACCGGAAGCTGTACGTAGCGGTAGTCATTACTGGTGCGCTGATCGAAGTCGATGTACGAGGCGGTGGATGCATCTAAATTTTGCGCAAATCCCGGGCCTTTGGAAGTATTGTAAAAGCTGAGAGAATTCGAATTAAGCGCGTCCTGTAAAACATTGGCACTCTCGCTGGTGACGGCATTCAGCACGTAGCCATCGCTCTCGAAGGTGGAGTTGCCCTGTAGATAACTCACGCCTGTTTCGACTGACCAGTGCTTCGACAACTGTTTGCCTGCCAGCGCCTGCACTGCGTAGGAAAGCCTTGACCGACTGGCGTTCCCTAGTGACTGGCGACCTGCATTGGCACTCGCAAAAGCCCTGGGTGCCGAAGTAACATTCATTTTTGGGTTGAAAGTAGCGGGCATCAGACCCAGCCCCGCCCAGAATTCCCGAACGCGTGAGTGCTTGGGTCGGGCGGCCTTCATTGCTTCCAAATCGTTACGTACGGCAGGCTTCCGCAAGTCAACGCCTAGTTTGGTCAGATCGTCCACGGGCGATAGGGCCGTGATGGACTGCGTTAGAGCCGGGGTGCGCAGCGGCTCTGTGGAACTACCCGTAATCACCCGCTCCAAATCGCTGGCCGAATCCGCGCCAGC